>JAVLFR010000016.1:0-2082 GCA_046052785.1 Limnohabitans sp.
GGGTGTCATCCTGCACCACGGCTTGAAGCGCATGGTAGAGAAGCAGGACAACGTCTTCTATTACCTGACCCTGTTGAACGAAAACTACGCCATGCCTGGCCTCAAAGCGGGCACCGAAGAGCAAATCATCAAAGGCATGTATTTGTTGCAGCAAGGCGAGGGCAAGAAAACGGCACCTCGCGTGAACTTGTTGGGCTCGGGAACGATTCTGCGCGAATCCATCGCTGCCCGCGACTTGCTCGCAGCCGAGTGGGGCATCGCGGCCAACGTCTGGAGCTGCCCGAGCTTCAACGAACTCACACGCGATGGCCAAGACGCTGAGCGGTACAACTTGTTGCACCCCACCGACAAGCCCAAAGTGCCGTTTGTCGCCGCACAGTTGGACCCTTATGTCGGCCCAGTCGTGGCCTCGACCGACTACATGAAAGCCTACGCTGAACAGATTCGTCCGTTCATCCCCAAAGGTCGTACCTACAAAGTGTTGGGCACAGACGGTTTTGGTCGTTCCGACTTTCGCAGCAAGTTGCGAGAGCACTTTGAAGTCAACCGCCACTACATCGTGGTCGCCGCCCTCAAAGCCCTCAGCGAAGAAGGCACGGTCCCCGTGGCACAAGTGGCTGAAGCCATCAAAAAGTACGGCATCAAAGTCGACAAGATCAACCCGCTTTACGCTTAATAAATAACTTTGCGGGATTGTCCAAAGCTGCAAGCTTTGCTCTGTCCCCAACATACTAAGTGAGACATAACATGGCATTGGTAGAAGTAAAAGTACCGGATATTGGCGACTTCGACGAAGTCGCAGTCATTGAACTGCTGGTCAAAGTGGGTGACACCGTGAAAGCGGAACAGTCCCTCATCACTGTTGAATCAGACAAAGCCTCGATGGAAATTCCATCGAGTACCGCTGGTGTGGTCAAAGAGCTGCGCGTGAATTTGGGCGACAAGGTGAAAGAAGGCTCAGTGGTGTTGGTGGTGGAAGCCGCTGGTGCTGCCGCGGCTTCAGCCGCCGCGCCTGCTGCTCCTGCCGCCGCTGCGCCCGCACCCGTTGCCGCTGCAGCACCCGCTGCCCCAAGTGCTTCGGTATCAGGCCTCATCAACGTCCATGTCCCAGACATCGGCGACTTCAAAGACGTGGCCGTCATCGAAGTGTTTGTGAAGCCGGGTGACAACGTCAAGGTTGAGCAGTCACTCATCACGGTGGAATCTGACAAGGCTTCGATGGAAATTCCATCGTCACATGCAGGCGTGCTCAAAGAGCTCAAAGTCAAAGTGGGCGACACCGTCAACATCGGTGACTTGCTGGCTATCTTGGAAGGCACGGTGTCTGCCGCTGCTGCACCAGTGGCTGCTGCCGCCTCCGCAGTTGCTGCCGTCGCGCCTGTCGCTGTTGCCGCGTCCACTGTTGTTGCCTCAGCCGTCGCTGCTGTAGCTGCGCCAGCGCACACTCCAGGCGCACCTACATTGGGCTTGCCACACGCATCACCCTCCGTGCGCAAATTCGCCCGCGAACTCGGGGTGCCGTTGGAAGAGCTCAAAGGCTCTGGCCTCAAGGGTCGCATCACGCAAGACGACGTGCAAACGTTTACCAAGGCCGTGATGTCGGGCGCGACACAAACCAAGGCGCAAGCCGCCAAGGGTGGCGCATCAGCGGGTGGCGATGGTGCAGCTTTGGGTCTTATCCCTTGGCCCAAGGTCGACTTTGCCAAGTTCGGCCCCATCGAACGCAAGGAAATGGGCCGCATCAAGAAGATCAGCGGTGCCAACCTCTTGCGCAACGCCATCATGATTCCGGCCGTCACCAACCACGACGATGCCGACATCACCGACCTTGAAGCCTTCCGCGTCTCCACCAACAAAGAGAACGAGAAATCAGGCGTCAAAGTCACGATGCTGGCGTTCTTGATCAAGGCTTGTGTGGCGGCGCTCAAGAAATACCCAGAGTTCAACGCCATCCTGGACGGCGACCAGCTGGTGCTGAAGAACTACTTCCACATCGGCTTTGCGGCGGACACGCCCAACGGCCTGGTGGCTGTCTCTTATACACATCTGACGCTGCCGACGATCGCATAAGTGTAGATCTCG
>JAVLFR010000017.1:0-19328 GCA_046052785.1 Limnohabitans sp.
CTGCCATAGGCCACGCCCGTGCGTTTGACGCCGAAGTCAAATGCTAAGAAGGATTGCAAGTGGACGGGGACTGCAGGCTTGGCCGCGGACACCAAGGGCGCAGCTTGGACGCTCATGAATGCCCCGCTTCACTGGAGAGCATCCATGACTCCAAGCCCAACAACTTCATGGCGCGTTCGTAGCGTTGCTCGACGGGCGTGTCAAAAATCACCGCCATGTCTGCACCCACAGTCAGCCAACTGTTTTCGGCCAGTTCAGACTCCAACTGACCCTCGCCCCAAGCCGAATAGCCCAAAGAAATCAACACACGCTTGGGGCCAGCGCCCATGGACAGGGCTTCGAGCACGTCTTTGGAGGTGGTCATCTCAAGGCCACCAGGGATGGTCATGGTGGAGGCATACACCGATTCTTTGGCGCTGACAGTTTCAGGCGGCTCGTCCGTGTTGACCCACATCGCATCGTGCAACACAAAGCCACGTTCGGTGTGCACGGGCCCGCCTTGCAAAACAGGCGCGTTGACCAAGTCTTGGCGGTGCAAGGGCAGGTCCACCTTATCAAACAAGCTTTTCATCGAGAGTTCGCCTGGTTTGTTGATGACCAACCCCAGCGCGCCGCGTTCGCTGTGTTCGCACACATAGACCACGCTTTTGGCGAAAGCCGCATCTTCCAAACCGGGCATGGCGATCAAAAAATGATGCGTCAGGTTGATGGAGGCAGAATCGGCGGTCATGCAGCAATTTTAAAGGGTGAACATGCCAAAGCTCACACATCATTCGCCCCACGTGGCCAAAGGTCTGATGTGGTTTCGTCGGGACCTGCGCGCGTTTGACAACGCAGCGCTGTTTCATGCCCTCAAAAGCTGCCAACACGTGCATTGCGTGTTTGTGTTCGACAAAGCCATTTTGGACAGTTTGCCTCGGCTGGACCGCCGTGTCGAGTTCATCCGCGAGTCGCTGGTGGCGCTGGATGCGGAGCTGCACGCCGTGGCCGGCCAAGCTGGCGCGGGCCTGATCGTGCGCCATGACGTGGCAAGCCATGAAGTCCCGCGCTTGGCCCATGAACTGGGCGTGCAAGAAGTGTTTGCCAACCACGATGACGAGCCTGACGCCTTGGCTCGCGACGCCCAAGTGCGGGGCGGCTTAGCCAACTTTGGTATTGGTTTTCAAACCTTCAAAGACCATGTGATTTTTGAGCGCAGCGAAGTACTGACCCAAATGGGCAAGCCCTACGGCGTGTTCACGCCCTACAAAAACGCCTGGTTAAAAAAAATCAACGCCTACTTTTTGAAGTCTTACCCTGTGGGCAAATACATCAAGGCCTTGGTCGCGCGCCCTTTCGCCTACCAACAACCCGTGCCCAGCTTGGCAGACCTAGGCTTTGAAGCCACCAACCTCAGCCACTTGCATGTGCCCACTGGCAGCCCCGGCGGATTGGCCTTGTTTGAAGATTTTTTCGACCGCATGGACCGCTACGACGAAACCCGTAACTTCCCGGCTGTCAAAGGTCCCAGTTACTTGGGCGTGCATTTGCGCTTTGGCACAGTGTCCATTCGTCAACTCGCTGCCACTGCATACAAGCGCATGCTGGTGGGCTCAACGGGTGCAGAGGTCTGGCTATCTGAGCTCATTTGGCGCGATTTTTATCACCAAATCATGCACCACCACCCGCGGGTGGTGACAGGGGCGTTCAAGCCTGAATACAACGACATCAAGTGGGAACAGCACAAACATGCCAAAGACATGTTTGCCGCTTGGTGCGAAGGCCGCACTGGCTACCCGTTGGTGGACGCTGCAATGGCCCAAATCAACCAAACCGGCTACATGCACAACCGCCTGCGCATGGTGGTGGCGAGCTTTTTGACCAAAGACCTTGGCATTGACTGGCGCTGGGGCGAGCGCTACTTTGCTGAACACCTGAACGACTTTGACCTCGCTGCCAACAACGGCGGCTGGCAGTGGGCCAGTTCGAGCGGCTGCGATGCGCAACCCTACTTTCGCATCTTCAACCCCACCAACCAAAGCGAGAAGTTCGACCCCGAGGGCAAGTTCATCCGCCGTTATGTGCCAGCGTTAGCCAAGTTGAGCAACAAGACCATCCATGCGCCGTGGCTGGCCAAACCTATGGAGTTAGAAGCCGCAGGCTTGATGCTAGGGCGCGATTACCCCAAACCCATCGTCGACCACGCCGAAGCTCGCACGCGCTCGCTTGAGCGTTATGCGGTGGTGAAAAAAGCCTAGGCAACCGACAGGCGCAAGGCAGCGTCACGCCTTTGAGCAGCAAACATTCGAGGGCTATTTGCCCTTGAGTGCTGCCAACACATTCGCCTGTGGCTCGCGCACACTGCCCACGGCAAAGTGCTGCAGCAGTCGGCTCATCTCTTGGGCACCGCTCAGGCTGGTTTTGATGTCATCGACCACGCGCTTGGCACGCAAGCGGGCGAGTTGCGCCGCCAAAGAATCGGCCACTTGTTGAACGGCGGTGAGCTGCACATCGTCAGCGAGTTGGGCCATGCTTTGCACATCCAATTGGGCTTCAGTCGGCAGGTCTGACTCAGGCGACTCAGACCAATCGTTGAGAACGCTCACCAAGCGCTGCGAAATCACATCGGCTTGCTCTAAAAACAGCAAATGGTTGATGACTTGCAAACTGTCTTCCACAGGTTTGTGGTGCTGGTTGAACTGCTCGCGCAACTGCAAACCACTCAGCACCTGAGAAGCAGCGCTGGCTTCAGGCTCTTCAAAACTGCGGTTAGGAGCCAAACGCAAACCTTCAAAAAAGTGCGTGGCGAGCGACCAAAAAGTGCGCCACCCCTGAATGGTTTCAGCGTCAAGTTGACGCTGGCACAGCAACTCAAGCTCCCGAGCAGCTTGTAAATCTATGACCGGTCTCGAGCGCAGCAAAGCCAGCACATGGCTTTCAAATTGCGCACGGACTTCCATGCCGATTAGATTTGAACCATCTCAAAGTCTTCTTTACGCGCAGCGCATTCTGGACAAGTCCAGTTCATGGGCACATCGGCCCACGCGGTGCCAGCGGCAATGCCATGATCAGGCGCGCCAGTCTCTTCGTCATAAATCCATCCACAAATTAGACACATCCAAGTATTTGCCACGGTTTAACTTTCTCAACGCATAGAATGATTTGCATTGTATCGACCCACTTATGGCGCTAGAAAACACCCCCCTCCTCACCGATGCTGCCCTGTCTGATGAATCCAGCGGCGCCCCCCCTTGTGTTTTGGTTTTCAATGCCAATGACCCCAGCGGCGCAGGCGGCTTGTCAGCTGATGTCCTAGCTGCAGCGTCAGTAGGTGCTCACGCCCTGCCAGTGGTGACGGGCGCTTATATGCGTGACACGGCCGAAATATTCGACCAAATCGCCTTCGACGAAGACGCTGTGGCCGAGCAAGCTCGCAGTGTGCTGGAGGACGTAGGGGTGCAGATCATCAAAGTGGGGTTTTGCGGCAACCCAGAAAACCTGAGTGTGATCGCTGAGATTTGCACCGACTATGCCGAAGTGCCTGTGGTGGCCTATATGCCCAATTTGTCATGGTGGGAAGACGAACAGATTGACGCCTACCTTGACGCCTTTCGTGAACTCATCTTGCCGCAAACCACTGTGCTGGTGGGCAACCACAACACCTTATGGCGCTGGCTGCTGCCCGACTGGAGCAGCGAAAAAAGCCCCAACCCACGTGACATTGCCCGCGCTGCCGCTGAAGTCGGCGTGCCCTACGTGCTGGTAACGGGTATCAACCATCCCGATCAACATGTGGAAAACGCCTTGGCCACAGCCCACACCGTGATGGTGAGCGAGCGCTACGAACGCTTTGACGCTGTCTTTGCTGGCGCAGGCGACACCCTGAGCATCACCTTGGCCGCCGTGCTGGCTGCAGGCACAGACCTCGAATTGGCCACACGCGAGGCCTTGAACTATTTAGACCAAAGCCTCAACAGCGGTTTTCGCCCTGGCATGGGCCGTCTATTGCCAGACCGATTGTTTTGGGCTGAGGTGGATGAGGAAGAAGGCGGCGAGGATGCCGACGGCCTGCCCGCCACCGCGGAAGACTTCTCGCTACCCCGTCACGAAACCAAGCATTAAAGATGGAACACCATGACCGATCTCAACCAAACCCTTTTTGAACGCGCTGCCAAAGTCATTCCAGGTGGCGTCAATTCGCCAGTGCGCGCGTTTCGCGCAGTGGGCGGCACCCCGCGCTTTGTGCAACGTGCCCAAGGCGCCTATTTTTGGGATGCCAATGGCCAAAAATACATCGACTACATCGGCTCTTGGGGCCCCATGATCTTGGGCCACGGCAACGAGGTGGTGCTGGAAGCGGTGCAAAAAGCAGCACTCGATGGTTTTTCGTTTGGGGCCCCCACCGAACGCGAGATTGAATTGGCTGAAGAAATTTTGAAGCATGTCCCCTCGATGGAGATGGTGCGCTTGGTGAGCTCAGGCACCGAGGCCGGCATGAGCGCCTTGCGCTTAGCGCGTGGCGCGACGGGCCGCAGCAAGTTCATCAAGTTTGAAGGCTGCTACCACGGACACGCCGATGCCTTGCTGGTCAAAGCAGGTTCGGGTTTGGCCACCTTTGGCCACCCCACCAGCGCCGGTGTGCCGGCTGAAGTGGTGAAAGACACCTTGGTGCTGGAGTACAACAACATCGCGCAGCTCGAGGAAACTTTCCAATTGCACGGCAAAGAACTGGCGTGCGTGATGATTGAGCCGATTGCGGGCAATATGAACTTTGTGCGTGCCTCCGTCCCCTTCATGAAGCGTTGCCGCGAGCTCTGCACGGAGCACGGCGCCTTGTTTGTGTTTGACGAAGTGATGACGGGTTTTCGTGTGGCCCTAGGCAGTGCGCAAAGCGTGTACGCCCAACTCATCCCAGGCTTCAAGCCAGACGTCACCGTGTTGGGCAAGGTCATTGGCGGCGGCATGCCGCTGGCCGCGTTTGGTGGCCCGCGCGACATCATGCAGCAGCTCGCCCCCACAGGGCCGGTGTACCAAGCTGGTACTTTGAGCGGCAACCCTGTGGCCACTGCCTGCGGCCTGGCCACCTTGCGCGAAATTGCCAAGCCTGGTTTCTACGACGCATTGGGTGCGCGCACCCAAAGTTTGGTGAGCGGTCTGACGGCTGCTGCCGCCAAAGCGGGTGTGTCCTTTTGCGGTGACAGCCAAGGCGGCATGTTTGGCTTCTTCCTTTTGCCTGAGTTGCCGCAAAACTATGCCAAGGTCATGACCAGCGACAGCCCCAAATTCAACACCCTCTTTCACGGCTTGCTAGACCGCGGTGTGTACATCGCGCCAGCGCTGTATGAGGCTGGCTTTGTGAGCGCTGCGCACACAGAGGCTGACATTGCCCAAACCGTAGCCGCTGCCGCTGAAGTGTTTGCTAAGCTATGAAGCGCATCCTGCTGGTCCTCGCAGCCGCATCGGTGCTGCCCGCAGCGCAAGCGGTTGACTTGGCTCGCACTTGGGTGAATCCTGGCTTTTACTCTCTCCATTTCGAACGCGACAAACACCTCAACAACCTCAACACAGGACTAGGCATTGAGGTGCCCCTGAACGACACCTACTCACTCACGGCTGGCGTGTTTGACAACAGCGACCGCGCCACTTCGCACTACCTTGGCGTGTATGTCATGCCTTTTCACCTCGGCCCCTTTAAGGCGGGCGCTGTGGTGGGCGGCTTCAATGGCTATCCCAATGCCAACCACGGCGGTTGGTTTCCGGCCATCATTCCTGTGCTCGCCCTAGAAGGGCGACAACTGGGCATGAATGTGAGCTTTGTGCCCACCGTGCAAGACAAACTTCACGGTGCCATCAGCTTTCAAGTCAAATACCGCTTCCAGCCTTGATCGCATTTTTTGACCCCCGTCCTGACACGGCGTATTTCCCTCGAAGGACCCCATGAAAAAAATATTCCATCTGCAAGTTGAAGGCAAGCATCCTGAGCGTTTGCTTGAAGCCATCAAGCACGACATTCGCAAATACCTCAAACGAGAGCGCCGCCGTGACGTGCCTGAAGGCGCAGACTTTTGGGATTTCGATTGCAAATTTGGCTTGACCGAAGACGCCGCTGAAGTGGTGCACCTGGCCAACGTCATCACCTGCATCGACAACGCAGTGGCCAACCATGCCACACAGTTTTATGTGGAGCTCTTGGCCAAGCCAGGCGTGCGCACCAAGCGCCCAGCTGGCGAAGCCCTTGAGCGCCAAGAGCGTCATGCGTTTGATGGCTTGGATGACGACAGCAACGATTAAATGTGTGAGTCTGCCTGCGCGGCTGCGGCAGCCCGCAACTTGTCTTTTTTACTTGGACGCTTGCCTTTGATGCCGCCTGTTCCGTCATTCAGTGGTGAAACGGGCGGCGGAACTTCGGTGGGCTCAAAGCCTTCCAGCACTTCGACGGACAGTTGCAATTGGGCGCGTTTTTGAATCAGTTGCCAATGTGCCAGCGTAGCAGCCGTCACAAAACTCACCGCCTCACCACTGGCACCCGCGCGGCCCGTGCGGCCGATTCGGTGGGTGTAGTCGGTGGCTGAACGAGGCAAGTCATAGTTCACCACCACGGGCAACTGGGCAATGTCGATGCCGCGGGCTGCAAGGTCGGTGGTGACCAGCACCTCCCAGCGTTCTTCTTTGAACTCGGCCAACACATCTTGTCTTGCGCCTTGGCTCATCTCGCCATGAAATGCGGTGGCAAACACGCCCGCTTTGTAAAGCTTGTTAGCCACATGCTCACACGCATAACGCGTGGCCACAAACACCAACACGCGTTTCCATGCGTGCGTTGTGATGAGATGGCGCAGCAAAGCCGTGCGGCTTTTCTCGTCCACTGAAATAGCGCGTTGCGCAATGTCGGGTGTGTGCGCTTCGGTTGGCGTGATGGCAATGCGAACAGGATTGCTCAGCAGGGCTTCGGCCAAGGTTTGCACAGTGGGCTCGAAGGTGGCGCTGAACATCAAGTTTTGTCGCTTATCGGGCAACAGCGCCAAGATGCGTTGCAGTTCTTCAGAAAAGCCGAGGTCGAGCAAACGGTCGGCTTCGTCGAGCACGAGGTGCTGCACATGTCCGAGGTTCAAAGCGTTGTGGTCCACGATATCGAGCAAGCGACCGGGCGTGGCCACCACCACATCAGCACCGCTGCGCAGGCTCATCATTTGCGGGTTGATGGATACACCACCAAACAAAGTGCCCACTTTGATGGACTGCGCCAATGGCCGCGCCAAATCGCGCAGCACGTCGCTCACCTGTGTGGCTAGCTCGCGGGTGGGCACGAGTACCAGCACTTGGGTGCTGCGCTTGGTTTTGGTATTTCGTGAATCTGCGGCTTTGTCTCGCGAAGCAGCTGTGGCCATGAGCCGTTGCAACACGGGCAGCACATAGGCCAGTGTTTTGCCAGAACCCGTTTGCGCCTGAGCCAACACGTCGCGGCCTCGCAGCACATGGGGAATCGCTTCCAGCTGAACAGGCGTAGGGTTGGCCAAACCCATGTCGGCCATGACGCTTTGAAGCGCGGGGGCGAGGCCTAAATCAGAAAAATTCAAACGGGTTTTGTCCTGGTTGGCTCAATTGCTGTGCAGCTTCTCTTTAAGCCAAACTTTGATGAGCGATTGGTAGGGCACATCACGCGCATTGGCCGCTACCTTAATGCTGTCGAGCAAATGCTGAGGCAATCGAAGTGAAATGGTTTTGGTGGTGGGGCGCAAGTTGGGCAGTTTGACCTTTTGTGCCTTTGACCAGTCCATGCGGGTGGTGGAGTCGTTCGCTTCCCAATAGGCACGCTCTTGGGCCTCGGTTTTGAATTGGGGAATGTCTTTTTTAGCTGTCTGCTTGTTCATAAACACTGCGCTCCTTTCTATGCATGTCTCTGGCCGAGATCACGCGAATCAACTCATCCGAACGACGCAGGGTGAATGTAATGTGCAACAAGCGTCCATCATCTGTTTGACCCAAAGCATGAAACCTCGCCTTGGCTTGGCTGTGCGCCAGATCGTCTAACAAAAGCAACGGGGCATTAAAGAAAATTTGCTCTGCTTCAGCCATGCTGACACCGTGTTTGTCGTTCTTTCGCTCGTTGCCTGCGTCCCACTCAAAGCCAATAATGGTGGAAAAATCATGCATATTTTGTATATTACCATCATCTACAAATTAAAGTTGCTTGATCCAGATGAAGCGCACTTGAAATCTAAATATGTGTCAAGGTGACACTTTCGTCAGTCGGCTTGAATAGCATCAATGCCTGAAGTGGCGCACACCGGTGAACACCATCGCCACGCCACGCTCGTTGGCGGCATCGATGACTTCTTGGTCGCGCATCGAGCCACCGGGCTGGGCCACACAAGTCGCGCCTGCGTCCACCACCACATCGAGGCCATCGCGGAAGGGGAAGAAGGCGTCGCTGGCCACCACGGTGCCCTGCAGGCTGAGCTGGGCGGCTTCGGCCTTGATGCTGGCAATGCGGGCCGAATCCAGGCGGCTCATCTGACCGGCGCCCACGCCACGGGTCTGTCCGTTCTTGCAGAACACAATGGCGTTGGACTTGACGAATTTGGCGACCTTCCAAGCGAACAGCAGGTCGGCCAGTTCTTCAGGGGTGGGCTGTTTGACGGTGACGATTTTCAAATCGGCCAGCGCCAGCTCGTGGTTGTCGGCGCTTTGCAGCAAAAGGCCCGAGCCCACGCGTTTGGTTTCGAGCGCATTGCGCACCTGGCCGTAGTGGGCGGGCAGCGCGATTTTCATCAGGCGCACATTCACTTTGCTCTTGAACACCTCCAGCGCTTCGGCGCTGAAGTCCGGGGCCATCAGCACTTCCACAAACTGTTTGCTCACCGCTTCGGCCGCGGCTTTGTCGACCGGGCGGTTGAAAGCAATGATGCCGCCAAAGGCGCTGGTGGGGTCGGTCTGAAAGGCCTTGCTGTAGGCCTCCAGCGCGCTTGCGCCCACGGCCACGCCACAGGGGTTGGCGTGTTTGACGATGACGCAGGCCGCGCCCTGTGAAGGGTCGCCGTTGGCGCCCGTGTCAAAGCTCTTGACGCATTCCCACGCCGCATCGGCGTCGGCGATGTTGTTGTAGCTGAGTTCTTTGCCTTGTAACTGAACACCTGTTGCGAGCGAGCCCGCAGCGGGCGCCAGGTCGCGGTACCAAGCGGCTTGCTGGTGGCTGTTTTCGCCGTAGCGCAGGTCCTGCACCTTGATGTACTGCTCGTTGAACTGGCCGCTGAACTGGGCGCGCTCGGGCACATAGCCCTCGCTCAGCTTCTCGGCTTCGAAGTTCACGCTCGAGAGGTAATTGCTGATGGCACCGTCGTACTGGCTGATGCGGTTGAAGGCAGCCACCGACAAAGCAAAGCGCAGCTTGTCTGACAGTTGGCCGCTGGCTTGGAGTTCGGCGATCACGGCCGGGTATTGGCTGGCGTCGGTCACGATGCCCACGTCCTTCCAGTTCTTGGCGGCAGAGCGCACCATGGCGGGGCCGCCGATGTCGATGTTCTCGATCGCGTCGGCCAGCGTGCAGCCGGGCTTGGCCACAGTGGCTTCAAAGGGGTAGAGGTTGACGATCAGCAGGTCGATGGTGTCGATGCCATGCGCCTTCAAAGCAGCCATGTGCTCGGGCGTGTCGCGCCGCGCCAGCAAGCCGCCGTGCACCTTGGGGTGCAGGGTTTTGACGCGGCCGTCCAGCATTTCCGGAAAACCAGTCACCTCGGCCACCTCGGTCACAGGCAAACCCTGCTCGGCCAACAACTTGGCGGTGCCGCCGGTGGAGATCAGGCCCACGCCCAAGGCGTGCAGCTGACGCGCGAGTTCGACGATGCCAGTTTTGTCAGAGACGGAGATGAGTGCTTTCATGGGGCGCAGTCTTATTTAATGAGTTTGTGATCGAGCAGTTTTTTGCGCAAGGTATTACGGTTCAGCCCCAGCCATTCGGCAGCACGCGACTGGTTGTGGTCGGCATGTTGCATCACCACTTCAAGCAACGGTTTTTCAACTACCCGCACCATCATGTCGTGCATGTTGTCGGGCTCTGTGCCTTTGAGATCGCGGAAATAGGTTTCGAGGCTGGCGCGTACCACCTCTTCAATGTGTTTTTTACTCATGCAAAGCCAAAGGTTCAACGGATAAAACAGGGTGGGGCAAGCGCTCATGCGCCTGCGCGAGGTCATCAAAGAAGCCAGCCACAGCGCGGTGCTGGGACGCGCTGTCTTCTAGCGTGTTCATGTGTTGGCGAAACGCCTCACCACCGGGCAAGCTGCGGATATACCAAGCAATATGTTTGCGGGCGCTGCGCACGCCGGTGCTCTCGCCATAGAGGGCGTAGTGCTCGTCGAGGTGTGCCAGCAACAAACGGCTCACCTCTTCCACCAAGGGTTGCGCCAAGTGTTCGTCCGTGGCCAAGTAGTGCGCGATTTCGCGAAAGATCCAAGGACGGCCTTGGGCGGCGCGGCCAATCATCAGCGCGTCGGCGCCGGTGCGCTTTAAAACTTCTTTGGCCTTTTCGGGCGAATCAATGTCGCCGTTGGCCACCACGGGCACGCGCACGGATTGCTTCACAGCGGTGACGGTGTCGTACTCGGCCAAACCTTTGTAGCCTTGCTCACGGGTGCGGCCATGCACGGTGATCATCTGCACGCCTGCGGCTTCGGCCGCACGGGCCAAAACCACGGCATTTTTGTGTGTATCGCACCAGCCGGTGCGCATCTTGAGGGTGACGGGCACGCCATGGGGCTGTGAGGCATCCACCACGGCTTGCACGATCGACATCGCCAAGGGCTCGTCTTGCATCAGGGCGGAGCCCGCCCATTTGTTGCACACCTTCTTGGCGGGGCACCCCATGTTGATGTCGATGATTTGCGCGCCGCGCTCAATGTTGTACACCGCTGCCTCGGCCATCATGGCGGCATCCGTACCGGCAATTTGCACAGCAATGGGGCCGCTCTCGCCCGTGTGGTCGGCGCGGCGTGAGGTTTTGAGGCTGGTCCACAAGTCTTTGCGCGAGGTCACCATCTCGCTCACCGCATAGCCCGCACCCAACTGCTTACACAACATGCGAAACGGCCGGTCGGTCACGCCAGCCATCGGCGCGACAAACAAGTTGTTTGCCAAGGTGTAGGGTCCGATGTGCATGGGGCGAGAGAAGTGATGCGCTTAAAAAGGAGGCACGATTGTACCTGCTCAAAATTTCAGCATGTGGACATTCAGTGCCCATGTTGTCAGTGTTTTCCAAGCTTGCCCCACACGGTCACTACACTCAAGCCCATGGAAATTTGGATGCAATCTGTGTTGGCCGCCTTGGCACTGCCCCAATACGGTCTGAGCACTGTGTTTGTGGTGTCGTTCATCTCGGCCACTTTGTTGCCCATGGGCTCAGAGCCTGTGGTGTTTGGCTTGATCAAACTCAACCCCGAGATGTTCTGGCCCGCTATTTTGGTGGCTACTGTGGGCAACACGGGCGGCGGCGCGGTCAGTTGGTGGATGGGTCACGGCGCACACCAAGTCAGCGACAAATTGCGTCAGACCGAAACCCATCAAGACGCGCGTGCCCTGCGCTGGCTCAAAGCGTTCGGACCCAAAGCTTGCTTGTTGGCTTGGCTACCCGTGGTGGGCGACCCATTGTGCGCCGTGGCGGGTTGGCTGCGCCTGCCCTTTTGGCCGTGTGTGGTCTACATGGCGGTGGGTAAGTTTGCGCGGTATGTGCTGATGACAGCGGGCTTGCTTTGGGTGTTTCCGCAGCATTGGGGGATGGGTTGAGCAGCTTAAACCATCCAATCACCCAACAAAAAAGCCGCTCAGGGAGCGGCTTTTTCTTTTCTGCAAAGCAGTGACTTAAGACGAGAACAAGAAGTTCATCACGTCGCCGTCTTTCACCACGTATTCCTTGCCTTCAGCGCGCATTTTGCCGGCGTCTTTGGCGCCTTGTTCGCCTTTGAAGGTGATGAAGTCGTCAAACGCGATAGTCTGGGCGCGGATGTAGCCCTTTTCAAAATCAGTGTGAATCACGCCCGCGGCTTGTGGGCCAGTGTCGCCCACATGGATGGTCCATGCGCGCACTTCTTTCACGCCCGCGGTAAAGTAGGTTTGCAAGCCCAGCAAGGTGTAGGCGGAGCGAATCAGGCGGTTCAAGCCTGGCTCGTCTTGGCCGAGTTCTTTCAAAAACTCCATGCGGTCCGCGTCGTCCATCTCAGACAACTCGGCTTCGATCTTGGCGCAAATGGCTACCACGGGCGCGTTTTGCTTAGCGGCAAATGCCTTGAGGCGGTCCAAGAACGGGTTGTTCTCAAAGCCGTCTTCCGACACGTTGGCCACAAACATGGCGGGCTTGGCCGTGATAAAGAAGAACTGCTTGAGTTCGACCAACTCTTCTTTGCTGAAGTCGATGGTGCGCACTGGCTGGGTGTCGTTGAGCGCGGTTTGGCATTTCTCCAAAATCGCCATTTGCTTGACAGCTTCTTTGTCGCCAGAACGGGCAATTTTGCTCACGCGGTGAATGGCTTTTTCAACCGCGGCCAAATCAGCCAAGCACAGCTCGGTCTGGATGACCTCGATGTCGGCAATCGGGTCAACTTTGTTGGCCACGTGGATCACGTTGTCGTCTTCAAAGCAACGCACCACATTGACGATGGCGTCGGTTTCGCGGATGTGGGCCAAGAACTTGTTGCCCAAGCCTTCACCTGTACTGGCGCCAGCCACCAAGCCGGCGATGTCCACAAACTCCACAATCGCAGGCACGATCCGCTCAGGCGTGATGATGTCGGCCAACTGCTGCAAGCGCGGGTCAGGTACTTCGACCACACCAGTGTTGGGTTCAATCGTGCAAAAGGGGTAATTCTCAGCCGCGATGCCCGCTTTGGTCAGGGCGTTGAACAGGGTGGATTTGCCAACGTTGGGCAAACCCACGATGCCGCATTTCAAACTCATAAAAATATCCTTGTAACTGCCTCAGATTGTAATGAGGCTGTTCACACGCGCTCAAACACCCAATCAGCGCTAACCCGTTGCCCCACGCGCAGCACCTGGCCGACGCCCTCAATTGGCAAACAGTTCATGCCAAAAGTCAGTGCGCCGTTGACGCGTGGGTCTTGCCGATAGGCCTGCAAGGCATCGCTCACTGCTGGGTGGCTTTGGGCTGAATCGGGGTCGATGTTGGGAATCGGGCAGCGCGGGCAGGGCTTGACGGGTTGAAGTTGCACCCCTGTGCCAGGGGCATCAGCCTGCGTATGAATCGTGAGTGTGCCAATGCGGTCTTCGTCGTGCGCATTCAAGGACAGCGCGCTGGATGGCTGGCCATCGGCTGGTGCCGCGGTCGCATCGGCAGGGCCCAACACCACATTGGCACGAAAGCGACGCATGTCCACCGAGGCTTGGCCTTTGGCTTGCAGGCGGGCATTGAGTTCTTCCAGCGAAGCCGTGCTCGCCACCAAAAGAGGGAAACCATCGCTGAATTGGTTGTGCGAGGGTAAGCCTTGCGTCCACTTGGCGCTGCTGGGACGCTGGTGTGTGTCGTCAAAACGCACCAAACGCAAGGTGCCGAAACTGCTGCCCAAAAACTCGGTAAACCATGCACTGGCAGCGGGGCCCATGTCAAAGGCAGGCACTGCGTCGTCCCACACACGGACCTTGATCGCGGGCGCGTGGTGCGACGTGGGCAGGTGCATCGCATCCCGACCCGGGACTCGCAACACCAAGGCATCCAAGCTCGCACCGACATGTACCCACTCAGGCTGAATCAGCGCCATGCGCGGCAGTTCGCGCTGGGTCAGCATCTCGCCGTCGGCATCGACCACCATCCAAGCGCGGTCGTAGGCCAAGCCCGTGGGGGTGAGGGTGGCTTGCGTGACAGAGATACCCGCGCACGACTTGATGGGAAACACCCACAAGGCGGCAATGCGCGCTTCAAAGTCGTGGGGGGAATGGGGCAAAGCAGCCGCTTGGGCTTGCAATGTGGAGGGCTGAATACTTGACGTCATAAGGCATTGTGCCGCCCTCCTACAATCGCTGCATGGCTGAAAAACTAGACATTTGTATTCGTGGCGATGGCATGGTGGGACGCACCTTGGCCTTGCTGCTCGCGCGCCAAAAACTGCGCGTGGGTTTGGTCACCTCAGCCCCCAAAGCATCGCAAGACGTTAGGGCTTACTCACTCAACAGCGCCTCTCGCAGTTTGCTGTCCGAGTTGCGCTGCTGGCCAGATGCCTTGCATGCCACACCCGTCCAACACATGCGTGTGTGGGGAGATGATGGCGGGTTTACCCAGTTTGAAAGCCCCACGCCCGAGGGCCTGACATGGATTGTGGACGTGCCTGTGCTCGAAGCCCAGCTGGCTGACGCCGTGCGCTACCAAGACAACATTGCGACGCTCAGCGCGCCCGAACCCGCCGCATTGACGGTGGTGTGCGAAGGCCGCGCCAGCGCGACGCGGGCTGAGTTAGGGGTGAACTTTGACGTGCTGCCCTACCAACAACACGCGGTGGCTGCCCGCGTGCGATGCAGCACACCGCACCGCCAACAAGCGCTGCAGTGGTTTGCCCAAGGCGCACACGGCTTAGAAATTTTGGCCCTGCTGCCCTTGGGCGGGGCGCAGGGTGACACGGCCAGCTTGGTGTGGTCGCTGCCGCCCGAACGGGCCCAAGAGCTGCTGGCCTTAAGCGCCGAGGCGTTTGGCATCGTGCTGGAACAGGCCAGCCATGGTGTGCTGGGCCAAATCGCGCTGACCAGCGAGCGCGCCCTGTGGCCGTTGCAACTGGCCCGCGCCGACCGTTGGACGGGCAACTTTGCTGACGGCAGTGCTTGGGCACTAGCGGGCGATGCAGCACACAATATTCACCCCCTTGCGGGTCTTGGGCTCAACCTCGGCCTGGCCGATGTGGCTGAACTGGCCTATGTGCTGAAAACCCGCGAAACCAAAGACTACTGGCGCAGCGTGGGTGACCGATACTTCATGCGCCGCTATGAGCGCGCGCGTAAAGCCGACATGGTGCCCACATGGTTGGCCTGTGATGGTTTACAACGCTTATTCGCCCACCCCAACCCAGGCGTGCAAGCCCTGCGCAACTGGGGCATGAATGGGTTTAACCGCCTGTCCCCCGTCAAGGCTTGGGCCATGCAACAAGCGATGGGCTAATTTTTAAAATGATCGACACCATGCCACACACCCTCCGCGCATTTGCCGCCTCAGCCTTGATGGCACTGAGCTTGTCCAACGTCATCGCCCAAGGCCACGAAGCCACGATTCGTAAAAACCTGAGCGAGCGCATTCCACAAATTCCCAAGATTGAAGAAATCACACCCACGCCGCTGACGGGCATTTACGAACTGCGCCTGAGCACCAATGAGATTTACTACAGCGACGCGGCAGGCAACTACCTCATCCAAGGCAGCCTGATCGACACCAAAAGCAAGCGCAACCTCACCGAAGAACGCGAAGCCAAACTCAGTGCGGTGGACTTCAGCGCCCTGCCACTCAAAGACGCCATCACCCTCGTCAACGGCAACGGCAAGCGCAAACTCGCCGTCTTTGAAGACCCCAATTGCGGCTACTGCAAGCGCTTTGAACGCGACTTGGCCAAGGTCGACAACGTGACCGTGTACATGTTTTTGTTGCCTGTGCTCGGGCCCAACTCGGTCGAAAAATCGCGCAATGTGTGGTGCGCCAAAGACCCCGCTGCTGCCTGGGTCAACCTGATGCAAAAAGACATTCCCACCCCTAACGCACAGTGCAACACCGCGGCCATTGAACGCAACTTAGAGTTCGCCCGCAAATACAAAATCACAGGCACCCCCACCTTGGTGGCACAAGACGGCACACGGGTGCCCGGGGCCCTCAACAGCACTCAAATCGAAAAGCTGCTGGCAGACGCCAGTAAATAAAACACGAGCAAGCCATGGTCCACACCCCCATTACCCCCGACAGCGATGCAGGCCAACTGATTGAACGGCTGGGCTACGCTGGTCTCATCCCATTTGTGGTGCTCGCCTTGTTCATGTGGATCGTCACGCCCGAGGCCCATCCGTTTGTGGCCATTGCGCTAAGCGCCTATGGCGCCACCATCGCCTCATTTTTGGGTGGTATTCATTGGGGCATTGGCTTGCGGCACAACGCGCCACAACGCAAGCTGCACATGGTGTGGGGCGTTGTCCCCTCGCTGGTGTCTTGGGTTGCGGTGATCATGCCGGCCTACGCGGGCTTGCCTTTGCTGGCTTTGTTGCTGATGGGCTGCTATTTGGTGGACCGCAAAACTTGGCCCGAAGCAGGCTTACGCGACTGGATGACCATGCGCTTTCGCTTGACCCTCGTCTCCACGCTGTCGTGTTTGCTGGGCGCTGCCGCCACCTGACGCCATGCACTACCGCATTGAAGCCGCTGACCTGCACGCCCACGTGTATGGCGTGACACTCACCATCGCGCAACCTGCCGCCCAGCAACGCGTGTCACTGCCCGTGTGGATTGCTGGCAGCTACTTGGTGCGCGAGTTTGCCAAGCAAATCACAGGCATCAGCGCACGCCAAGGCAAGCGCAACGTCTCTGTGCAGCAACTCGACAAAGCCACCTGGGAGCTGGACTGCCAAGCAGACCATGCCCTCACCCTGCACTACCAAGTACACGCCCACGACGACTCGGTGCGCACGGCATGGCTGAGCGAGCAACGGGGGTTTTTCAACGGCACGAGTCTGTGTTTGCAAGTGCATGGCCAAACCGATGTGCCGCATCACCTCGAGTTGGTGGCTCAATCTTTCAATGCTCACAAAACTTGGTCCGTGGCCACCGGCCTGACCCCCGTCAAAACCGACCGTCAAGGCTTTGGCACCTATGTGGCGGCCGATTACGACGAGTTGGTGGACTGCCCTGTAGAGATGGGCGCGTTTTGGAGTGGCAGTTTCAAAGCGGGAGGCATTGCGCACCGTTTTGTGGTGGCAGGCGCCACACCCGCTTTTGACGGCGCACGCTTGTTGCGCGACAGCCAAAAAATTTGCGAAACCGCTATCCATTTTTGGCACGGCAAAAAGCACTCTGCCACGCCGCACAAGAACTATGTGTTCATGCTCAACGCGGTGGCCGATGGCTATGGCGGCCTAGAGCACCGCAACTCGACCGCCCTTATCTGTCGTCGCGCTGATTTGCCGCGCTTGGGCGATGACACCCCAAAAGATGCCAAACAAAGCGAGGGCTACACCACCCTACTTGGCCTCATCAGCCACGAGTACTTCCACACTTGGAACGTCAAGCGCTTGCGCCCCGCCGAGTTTGCGCGCTATGACTACACCCAAGAAAACTACACCGAGCTGTTGTGGTTCTTTGAAGGCTTTACCAGCTACTACGACGATGTGCTGCTGCGCCGAGCGGGCTTGATTGACGACGCGCAATACTTGAAGCTGCTCAACAAAACCATCAACCAAGTGCTGCAAACGCCAGGACGCGAAGTGCACAGCGTGGCGCAATCGAGCTTTGAGGCGTGGACCAAGTATTACCGCCAAGATGCCAACAGCCCCAACCTGACCGTGAGCTACTACACCAAAGGCGCGCTGGTCGCCCTTTGCCTCGACCTCACGCTGCGCCTGCATGGCGTGACCAACCACAGTGTGTCGCTGGACGATGTGATGCGCGCCTTGTGGGTGCGCTGCTGCACAGGCAAACACAACGGGCCGATGACCGAGGCCGATGTGCTGGCGGTACTACAAGCGCTCACAGGCCGCTCTTGGTCCGCCGAGTTCAAAGCCTGGGTGCATGGCACACGTGACTTGCCCCTCGAAAAACTACTGACCTCACACGGCGTGGCGGTGCACCACGACCCCGCGCAATTGGCCCAGCGCTTAGGTGTGCGCGTGACAGAAGATCACAGCGTGCTGATCAAAACCGTGCTCAACGGCAGCGCCGCGCACAAAGCTGGCTTTGCCCCTGGCGACGAATGGCTGGGTGTGGAAGTGGCGACAAAAGCCACTGCCAAAGCAGCTTCAGCTTGGCGCATGAACAAACTCGACGACTTGCTGCTTTTTGCAGGCGCTGCCAAAAAAGTCACAGCACTCATCAGCCGCGACCGCCAGTTGCTTCGACTCACCCTCACCGTTCCCGACGCACAAGCCAACCGCACATGGCGTCTTGGCATTGACAACGCCAAGCTGGTCAGCCGCTGGTTGGGCCTGTAATCACTTTCAAACTTTTGGAGCCACCGCATGAGCTATGAATTCATCACCGTCCACACCGAAGCCGACCAAGTTGGCGTCATCACCCTGAACCGCCCTAAACAGCTCAATGCGCTCAACGCACAGTTGATGGTGGAGCTCGGCCAAGCCCTGAAAGACTTTGACGCCAACCCAGCCATTGGCTGCATGGTCATCACTGGCAACGAAAAAGCCTTTGCAGCAGGCGCCGATATTGGTGCCATGGCCACCTACAGTTTTGCTGACGTCTACAAAAACGACTACATCACGCGCGACTGGGAAACCATTCGCAGCATCCGCAAACCCGTCATCGCAGCGGTCAGCGGCTTTGCCTTGGGCGGCGGCTGCGAGCTGGCCATGATGTGCGACTTCATCATTGCTGCCGACAACGCCAAGTTCGGCCAACCCGAAATCAAACTCGGCGTCATCCCTGGCGCAGGCGGTACCCAACGTTTGCCCCGCGCCGTGGGTAAATCAAAAGCCATGGACTTGGCGTTGACGGGCCGCATGATGGATGCCGTCGAAGCCGAGCGCTCAGGCTTGGTCAGCCGCGTGGTCGCGCTAGACAAACTGATGGAAGAAACCTTGGGGGCCGCCTTGATGATTTGCGGCTACTCGCAAGTGGCCGCCATGGCCGCCAAAGAATCCGTCAACCGCGCTTTTGAGAGCGGCTTGGCTGACGGCGTGATGTTTGAGCGCCGCTTGTTCCACGCCTTGTTTGCCACGGCAGATCAAAAAGAGGGCATGGATGCCTTTGTCAACAAACGCCCAGCCAACTTTCAAAACCAATAATAGAAAGTAACCATGGAACTCTTGACCGACCCACAAGCTTGGATTGCCTTTGCCACCCTTACGGCGCTCGAGTTGGTGCTGGGCATTGACAACATCATCTTCATCTCCATCTTGGTGGACAAGCTGCCGCCTGAGCAGCGAGAGTTTGCACGCCGACTTGGCTTGTTCATGGCCATGTTCATGCGCATTGCGTTGTTGATGCTGCTGTCGGTCATCATGGGCTTGGTTCAGCCTTTGTTCACTGTGTTTGAGCAAGCCATTTCGGGGCGTGACTTGATTTTGATTTTGGGCGGTCTGTTCCTGGTCTGGAAAAGCACGGGTGAGATTCACCAGTCGCTCGAAGGCCTGTCTCTTATACACATCTGACGCTGCCG
>JAVLFR010000018.1:0-2339 GCA_046052785.1 Limnohabitans sp.
CTCGACAACCGTGGCAGCCAGTTTTACTTGGCCATGTACTGGGCCCAAGAGTTGGCAGCGCAAACGGACGACAAAGACTTGGCAGCCAAGTTCGCGCCTTTGGCTAAGAACCTGACCGACAACGAAAAGAAAATCTTGACCGAACTCAACAGCGTTCAAGGCAAGCCCGTGGACATCGGGGGTTACTACATGCCTGATGCCAAAAAGCTCGAAGCTGTCATGCGTCCGAGTGCGACGCTGAACGCGGCCTTGGCTAGCATCTGAGCATCACCCCGGCTCAGGGCTTGCGTCGCTGAGCTTGGTTGACCCATGCGCCATGCCCTCCAAGCCTTCAGGCTTGGGGGGCTTTTTGTTGGGCACGATGCCGTTGGGCTTGTGCCGCGATGGTTGCGCGCTGTTCGGGCGTGAGGCGGTTGAGGTTTTTCAGTTGCATTAGCATGCGCGGGTTTTTGGCCAACATGTCGTTGTGGCGGTCTAGGTAATCCCAATACAAGGTGGTGAACGGGCAGGCCGTGTCGCCCGTGGATTCGGCGGGGTTGAAACGGCAAGCTTTGCAATGGTTGCTCATGCGGTCGATGTATTTGCCACTGGCCACATAGGGCTTGCTCGCCATCAAGCCCCCATCGGCAAACTGGCTCATGCCCAGTGTGTTGGGCAACTCGACCCAGTCCACGGCATCCACGGACACGCCCAGGTACCACTGGTGCACTTGCTTGGGCGCCACACCCAAGAGCAAGGCATAAAGACCTGTCACCATCAAGCGCTGAATGTGATGGGCGTAACCGTGTTGCAGGGTTTGCGTGATGGCATCGCGCAAGCAAGCCATCTCCGTGTCGCCCGTCCAGTAAAAATCGGGCAACGCTTCGTGGGCTTGCTGCGCATTGCCCTCGGCGTACTCGGGCATGTGGGTCCAGTAAATGCCGCGCACGTATTCGCGCCAGCCCAAAATTTGCCGCACAAAACCTTCCACAGCTTGCAGGGGGGCGTGGCCGTTATGAAACGCTGCTTCAGCGGCGGCCAACACCTCGCGCGGGTTGAGCAGCTTGAGGTTGAGCGCACACGACAAGTGAGAGTGGTAGAGCCACACTTCGCCCTCCCACATCGCGTCTTGGTACAGACCGAAGGCGGGGAGTCGATGCGTGATGAACTCATCCAAGGCCACCAAGGCCTGCGCGCGGGTGACGGGCCAACCAAACTGCGCGATAGAGCCGGGGTGTTGTGCCAGCTTGTCGTTCACCAAACGCATCACATCTTCGGTGATGGCATCGGGAGTCACGCGTGTGGGGGCGGGCAGCCGACCTGGGCCCTGTTTGCCAAAGCTGCCGCGGTTGTCAGCATCAAAGTTCCATTGACCGCCCATGGGTTTTTTGCCTTCCATCAAGATGCCATTTTTTTGGCGCAGCTCGCGGTAGAAATATTCCAGGCGTAATTGCTTGCGTCCCTCGGCATGCGCGGCAAAGTCGCGCACAGTGCTAAAGAAGTGTGTGTCGTCTTTGATTTCCAGTGGCAAATCATGTTGCTGCGCCACAGCGCGCAGGCTTTGCAACACGCGCCAGTCGCCGGGTGCGGTCATCACCAACTGTTGAGGCTGCACGTGCGCGATGGCTTTGCTCAGTTGACCGGCCAACGTACCCGTGTTGTGCGGATCGTCGAGTTGGCTGTAAATCATGGGCCAGCCTCGGGCTTGAAGCTGTGCGGCGAAGTGGCGCATGGCACTCAAAAAAACTGTGGTGCGCTGTTTGGACGAGGGGATGTGGGTCGACTCTTCCAGCACCTCGGCCATCCACAGCGTGTCGTGAGCGGGGTCAAAGTCGCTGAGGGCTGTGGCGTCTTCGTCCAGTTGGTCACCCAAGATGAGGATGAGGCGTTGGCGTGGGGAGGTCATATGAGGGACTTTTAAAAATCAAAACCAAGCTGCGCTTTGGCAGCTTGGGCGTTGTCGGCAGAAGTGCGAGCCGCTTGGCGTGAAGGTGGGCGTCGTGAGTTTGTGCCCCAGTTTTTGCGTGATGCATGTTTGTCGACCACCGCCTTTTTAGCGGCTTTGACGTCGTCGGTTTGGCGTCGGCTGTGCAGCAACTGTTTGGCCTCACGGGTGGCTTCGCTCAAGTCAACCACAGGGTGAACCAAAGCGCTGACAGCGTCGCGGCCTCTGTCATGACCCACCAACACACCGAGGTGTATTTGCAGGGTATGCGGCATCCGCCACGGTTCAAACAACCAAGTGTCGGGCACTTGGCGCAAGGCTGGCAGCCATTGCCTCACAAAGCGACCATGTGGGTCATGGTCTTGGGCCTGTTTGATGGGGTTGTACACGCGCGTGGTGTTGATGCCTGTGGTGC
>JAVLFR010000019.1:0-8741 GCA_046052785.1 Limnohabitans sp.
CCGAGATCTACACGCGTAAGATCGTCGGCAGCGTCAGATGTGTATAAGAGACAGGGACAAACATGCACATTGGTATCGCAGGTATTGGCAAGATGGGCGCAGCTGTCGGCGCTCGCTTGTTGTCGCAAGGCTACACACTGACGGTGTGGAACCGCACCGCGGATCGGGCCCAGCCCTTGATCGCTGCGGGTGCAAGTTGGGCCGATTCGCCCAAAGCTTTGGCTGAGTCGGTGGATGTGGTGATCACGTTGCTGACCAACGAGGCGGCACTTGATGACGTCTATGGCTCTGCGACGGGTTTGCTGGCGGGCAAAGTGCAGAACAAAATCTTCATCGACATGAGCACGGTTCGCCCCGCCAAACCGCAAGAGTTGGCCAAGCGCACGCAAGCGGTTCATGCCACCTTTTTAGAGTGTCCTGTTGGCGGCAGCGTGGGTCCTGCCAAAGAGGGCAAGTTGCTGGGCTTTGTGGGCGGCGACGCGCAAGACCTGAGCAAAGTCAAAGCCCTGCTCGATGTGATGTGTCGGCGCGTGGAGCATGTGGGCCCGCATGGGTCAGGTGCCACGATGAAGCTGGCCATCAATTTGCCCTTGATGGTGTACTGGCAGACTTTGGGCGAGGCTTTGTCCTTGGTCGAGCCATTGGGCCTAGACCCCAAGCGGGTGATTGATATTTTCTCGGACACCTCGGGCGGGCCCAATATGCTGAAGGTCCGCGGCGGCATGATTGCGCAAACGCTGCAACAGCACTCCAGCGATCAGGTCACGGTCAACGTATCAACGATGCGCAAAGACATGCAAGCCATGCTCGACCAGGGCGAAGCGACTCACAAACAGATGCCGCTCACCGCCTTGGCTTTGCAACAGTTTGACGCTGCTGCGCACAGCGGGCTCGACGAGCGCGACTGCACAGAGCTGCTGGTGTGGTGGCTGTCGCAGGGCAGCCGCGCCTAACCTTAGGCAGCGGCCGCGAGGTTCGCCTCGTTACTCGAGGCGCATTTCACGAATGATGGCGCGGAATTGGTCCATTTGCCGACGCAGCATCGCGTCTTGCTCGGCAGGGGTTGAGCCCACGCCTTCCGCGCCTAAGTCGTTGAGACGTTTGACCACATCGGGGTGACGCACGGCCGCAACAACTTCTTTGTTCAAGCGCTCAATGATGTCTTTGGGTGTTTTGGCGGGTGCAAACACACCGTTCCAGCCTTCAAGCTCCAAATTTGGAAAACCCAGTTCTTTGACAGTGGGCACGTCGGGCAGACCTGGGATGCGCTTAGAAGCGGTGGTGGCCAAGGCCTTCAAGGTGCCCGCTTTGATTTCGGCCAAAGAGGATGACAACTGATCGCCGCCGACTTGCAGTCGACCGGCCAGCATTTCTTGCTTGAGGGGGGCAGCGCCTTTGAATGGGATGTGTGCAATGTCAACCTTGGCTTCTTTTTTGAACGCCTCGCCCAGCACATGCATGGTGGAGCCAGGGCCTGTGGAGCCGTAGTTGTATTGCAACGCAGGATTGGCGCGCAACAGTGCAGCCAGCTCTTTCAAGTCTTTGGCGGGCACGCTGGGGCTGGCGGTCCACACAAAGGGCACATACACCGCAATTGAAACACCCGCAAAGTCGGTGTCGACGTTAAAAGGCGAGCGGTTGGCCAGCGTCTGCGCGACAGAGGCCAGCGGGAATGACAGGTTGTGCATCATGATGGTGTAGCCGTCGGGAGCGGCTTTGGCCATCATGTCCGCGCCAATGGCGCCACCTGCTCCGCCGCGGTTGTCGACCGTGACGGGCTGGCCCATGGATTCGCTCATACGCTGGGCCACCAAGCGGGCCACGATGTCGGTGGTACCCCCTGCGGCGAAGGGCACGATCATCTTGATGGGTTTGTTGGGATAGGCCTGAGCCATGGCGCTGGGGTGAAGGGCCAGGGACAACAGTCCCAATAGGCCGACGGCGCAAATCTGTCGCCAGAGTTGAGAAAGTGAACGCATGATGTCTCCTTGTGTGGTCGCCCTCTGATGGCTGAAGTGGGGCTCAAACACTATCGCACAAGGTCAAGGCGCAGGTGCATCACCAAAGTGACAAGGCCTGCACATGCCTTGCTGCATCTTCATTTCACCAGAGCCACCGACTTGACTTGCGCCCACGCGGGCATGCCCACCTGCAACCCCAACGCGTGCATACCCCGCGCGGTGACGCGCGCCAACAGCACCGTGTCGCCACAACGCAAGCGCAACAGGGTTTGTGAGGGGTGGGCCTCGGGAAGGATGGCCTCCACCACACAAGGCACATGGTTTTGAATGCTGGTGTGGGTGGCTTCGCTCAGCGTCACGCTCACATCGCGGGCCAACACGCGCAGGCGCACGGTTTGGCCCACGACCAAGCCGCTGTCACGCACCCACAGCGCCCCGCCCGCAAAGCCAACTTGGGCCAAGTGCCAAGGCGTATCTAAGGCCATCACCCGGCCCGTGATCAAGGCGCCAGCATCCTCGCCCAACACCACGGGCAGCTCAGCTTGGGTCAGTACCTGAGCCACAGGGCCGTTAGCTTGCACACGCCCTTGGCTCATCACCACCAGCGTATCGGCCAATCTGGCCACTTCGTCCACCGCGTGTGTCACATAGAGCATGGGGATGTTCAAGTCATCACGCAGTTTTTCTAACCACGGCAGCACCTCTTGTCGGCGGGCGTGGTCGAGCGCAGCCAGGGGTTCGTCGAGCAACAACAAGCGCGGCTGCGTGACCAAGGCGCGGGCGATGGCCACGCGTTGGCGCTCACCGCCTGACAGCTCGTGGCTGCGGCGCTGAAGCAAGTGACCGATGCCCAGCAGCTCAATGGCTTGTTGTTGCACGGCTTGGCTCATCGCGTTGCGGTTGTTTTTTTCTGCACGTTGGTGGCCATAGGCCAAGTTGCCTGCCACATCCAAGTGCTCAAACAAGGATGCTTCTTGAAACACATAACCCAAAGCACGTTGGTGCGTGGGCAGGCGCACACCTTGCGCGTCGTCTTGCCACACCTCATGGCCCAGCTGCACCACGCCACGCGCCGAGGGCTCTAGCCCAGCGACGCAACGCAACAGCGTCGTTTTGCCGCAGCCCGAGGGGCCAAAGATAACGGTGATGCCATGCGCGGGCAGTTGCACATCGACCGACACATCAAAGTCAGCACGCGCAATGTCTAGCTTGAGGTGGATATTCATGCACCCACCTTTTGCCTACGATGAGTGCGACGGTTAAACCACGACAGCCCCAACAGCACCACGAACGAAAACACCAACATGACGCCAGCCAAACCGTGCGCCTGTGAATATTCCATCGCCTCCACATGGCCGTAAATTTGGGTCGACACCACACGCGTTTTGTCGGGAATATTGCCGCCAATCATCAGCACCACGCCAAACTCGCCCACAGTGTGCGCAAAGCTCAGCATGGCAGCCATCACAAAGCCTGGCTTGGCCAGCGGCACGGCCACGGTAAAAAACGCATCCCATTGGCTGGCACGCAAAGTGGCGGCCACTTCCATCGGGCGCGGACCCATGGCTTCAAACGCATTGACCAGAGGCTGCACCGCAAACGGCAGCGAGTACACGATAGAGCCCAACACCAAGCCCCAAAAGCTAAACGCCAAACTGCCCCAACCTGCCCATTGGGTGAAGGCACCCATTGGGCCATTGGGCCCCAAGGCCACCAACAAATAAAACCCGAGCACCGTGGGTGGCAAGACCAAGGGCAGTGCCACGAGTGATGCCACAGGCGCACGCCAAGCCGACGGCGTGTGCGCCAACCACCAAGCCAGCGGCGTGGCGAGCAACAGCAACAACACCGTGGTGACGCTGGCGAGTTGCAGCGTCAGTGCAATGGCTTGAAAGTCTTCGGCGCTTAAAGTCATGCCCAGACTTTACAGGGCGTAGCCATATTGACGCATGATGGCTTTGGCTTTGTCGCCTTGCAGGTAGGCCAGCAGCGCCTGCGCGGCTGGGTTGTCTTTGCCAGCGTGGAGCAACACCGCGTCTTGCTTGAGCGGCGTGTGCATGGATGGCGGCACGATCCAGGCGGAGCCTTGGGAAATGCGCCCGTCCAACGAGATTTGCGACAAGGCGACAAAACCCAGCTGTGCGTTTTCGGTGCTGACGAATTGGTAGGTCTGGCCGATGCTTTCGCCTTGCACCAGCCTCGGACCCACGCTGGCTTGCACACCTAAGTGCTGAATGACTTCCATCGCCGCTGCGCCGTAGGGGGCGAGTTTGGGGTCGGCAATGGCCAGCTTGTTGAAACCGCTGCCCCGCAGCACCTCACCTTTGTCATCCACCCAGTTGGGTTTTTTGCTCCACAACGCCAAGCGCCCTGTGGCATAAGTCAAACGCGTGCCCGCGATGGCCAGACCTTCTTTTTCTAAGCGTGCGGGGGTTTCGTCATCGGCTGCCAGCAGCACAGCAAAGGGCGCGCCGTTTTTGATTTGCGCATAGAACTTGCCTGTTGACCCAAATGCCAGCAGCGCTTTGTGCCCCGTGTCTTGCTCAAACGCGCGGGCAATTTTTTGCATAGGCGCCGTGAAGTTGGCAGCAACGGCCACCGTCACTTCACCCGCTTGGGCGACAACCCAAAAAAATGTGCTGACCAGGGCCAGCGTCAGACGCAACTTCATGGGCGCCGATTATCTCAGCGCAGCGCCTGCCTCATACCAACGCTTGATCGCGGCACGCTCGGCCTCGGTGATGCCCGTGGCGTTATTCATGGGCATTTGCTTGGTCACCACCGCTTGTTGGTAGATGCCCAAGGCGTGCTGCTTGACGCCCTCGGCCGTGTCAAAGCGCACGTTTTTCATTTGCACTTGTTCCCCATGACAGCTGATGCAGCGCTGCACAAAGATGGCGTTGACTTCGGCAAAGCTCACGGGCGCGGTGCTAACTTGGGTAGCAGCAGTTGGCGCAGGGCGCATCCACACAATAACGCCAAGCAAAATTACCACACCTGCAATAGCGAATGGCAGCGGGTTTTTGGCGCGGCCCAAGTGGTAGCCGTGGCGTTGCACGAAAAACTGACGAATCAAGGCCCCCGCCACCATCATCATCACCAAGATGACCCAGTGGTGTTCGTGGGTGTACAAGAAACTGTAGTGGTTGCTCAGCATCGTAAAGATGACGGGCAGCGTGAAATAGGTGTTGTGCACGCTGCGTTGCTTGCCACGCTTGCCGTGCGTGGCCAGCTCTTTGGGGTCCATCGCCACGCCCGATGTCATGGCGGCCACCACTTTGCGCTGACCAGGGATGATCCAAAAGAACACGTTCGCGCTCATGGCGGTGGCAATCATGGCGCCCACCAGCAAGAAGGCGGCACGCCCTGCAAACAGCTGGCACGATAGCCACGCTGCAAAGGCCACCACCACGATCATGCACAAGGCCACGATGCTTTCGCCGTTTTCACGGAAACCAAATACGCGGCACACCGCGTCATAAATCAACCAAAACGCCACCAAGAAGCTGAGTGCGGCCGTGATGGCAGCGGCTGGCGACCAGTCCATCAGCGACTTGTCGATCAAGAAGGTACCCGCATTCCAAAGGTACAGCACGGTGAACAAGGCAAAACCGCTGATCCACGTCGAATAGGCCTCCCAGTAAAACCAATGCAGCTTGGTGTGAATCTTCTTGGGCGCCACCATGTACTTTTGCGGGTTGTAAAAACCGCCACCGTGCACCGCCCACATGGCCCCATCCACGCCTTTTTCCAGCAGATCAGGTGAATTGGGTTTGATGAGGTTGTTGTCTAAGAAGACAAAGTAGAACGAGGAGCCAATCCAAGCGATGGCGGTGATGACGTGCACCCAACGCAGCAGCAGGTTGGCCCAGTCTAAAAAATAGGTGTCCATGTCGAGACCTCAGTCTTTTCAGTCAAAGTTGCCGTTCACCACTGCGGGCGCTGTGAAGGGCATGAGGGTCGCGAACAAGGCCTTGCTTTCCTAGGCCTGCTCCGCTGCGACAGGTGGTGGGCAAGTGTAAGTGCATGAGAGTTTGATCAGCTTTGAGGCAAAGCAAAAGGCATTACTAAAAAATATTGTGAGTTGTACTTTTTTTTCCGCCAGAAAGGTCTTTGAAAATTAAAATATGAAAACTTTTGTATTTAATTATGCTAATACTATTAAATTGCTTAAAAACCTCTAAAAAAAATATCGCTATATTTTTTAGCTACTTACTTTCAATTTTTACGATTGTCCTTTCGATCGCTTGGAGCCCTAATGGCTACGCGGCCTCTCCATTCAATGAGCCATTATGTCCAGCCTCACATCAAGAACCCAACTCAACGACGGGTACGAAACTGTTGTGCTTTCAACAATGTAAACCCGATTTCGTGGGCGTCAGCGGAAGTTGCGTACAAGCCCGATGCCCAGCGGACACAGTCGATGCTGTCGCTGCCTGTGCAAGCGCTAAACCAGAATTGAAGGCCACATACGCAAGAGTGAGTATTTCGACAACCACTTGCTCTTCCACGCAAGAAAAAATTGGTGATTTATGTTTTGAGCGCTGCCCATCCAACTTCAACACCTTGGGTCTCGCGTGCACCGAGAGAGCGCCTTCGGGTTGGACCGACGTCGGTCTTAGGTTTGTCCGCTGGGTATCAAAAAAGGCGTGCGTCTGGGGGCGTTGTGTTGACGCAGGTTATTTAGAAACACGAACAAAGCAAACCTTTAATAGATCGGTTGGCTTGGCGGCCTCGACCTGCCCCAATGGCACCAGTAACTTTGCAGGGGTTTGCTTGTCACAATGCCAAAGTGGATACACCCCAATTGGGGCTTTGTGTAGCAAAAATTGTCCGACTGGCTATCTGGATTTAGGAGCTAGCTGCCAAAAAATTTATCCGAAAAGTACCTATGTTCGTGGTGCCACGCCGAATTTTACAAGCACGAACACGGGGAGTTTCACCCGCAACATAAATATCAATGCCAGTGATGACGTTTTCACTATAGCCGTGATGTCTGATCCGCAGCTGCCTTGGGATGAAACCTCAGATGAGGTCAAAGCAAGCGGGGGCATTGCAAAATTAAATACCGACTCGCTTTGGAAAAACAGCCGACGCTACAACTTAGAGATGGCGCAATCGATCAACTTATTGTCAGATATCAGTAATCAGACCGCAAGTAAATTCGCCTTCACCGTTATCAATGGCGATTTAACTTCCTACTTTCATCCTGAACAACATTCAGAATTTCGCGCCATCTACGACGCAGGTTTTCCATGGGCTTATCCAAATGCTTTGAAAACGCCCGTTTATTTGGGCCTTGGAAATCATGACTACGAAAACAATGTAAACAGTTGTAGCTCAAACACATTTGATAACAACAGATGCACCAAAAATGCAATCAACTTAATCCGCGGCGCCATCTTCAATGGGTACTTCAAAAACATGCCCAGCATGAATATCGAAAGCTACGATGCTGGCAGCTTGGCCTACTCCTGGAACAAAGGCCCTTACCATTTTGTGCAACTGCACAACCACCCTGATTATGAAATTCCTAGCCTTGGAATTTCCAAATCAATCGAATGGCTCAAGCAGGACTTAGCGCGTGCAACGCAACGTGGGCAAGTGATTATTTTGAATTTTCACAATCCAACCGAGCTGACTGGCCTCTCGTCAATATTGAGTGGCCATCAAGTGGCAGCCATTTTTGCTGGGCATCTTCATGCGGAGAATGGGCGCATACCGAGTTCATTGCCAAACCAAACTCCTATATTTCTGAGTGGCTCAGCAGATCAACACACCTACTTGCGGGTTGATTTTAAAAATACAGCGGGTCAACGCAGTATTCGAATAGCCACCATCGACACGACAGCTGGTGCAGCCACAGAGAAAAGTGGCGCCACGGTGATTCAGGTTTCACCTTAATTTAGTGATCAGCTCACTCACCATGTCCGCCGTGATGGCCGACAAGGTCCAACCCAAATGGCCGTGTCCTGTGTTGTAAAACACATTGGGCGCCGCGCCCTTGCCCACACGCGGCATCATGTTGGGCATCATGGGGCGCAAGCCCGCCCAAGGCACGACTGAGCGGGTGTTGATGCGAGGAAAGCATTGCTCCACCCAATCGATCAGCGGGCGAATGCGGTCGGCACGAATGTCGCGGTCAACGCCATTGAATTCAGCGGTACCCGCGACGCGGAAGCGGTCCACCCCTAAGCGGCTGGTGACGAGCTTGGTTTCATCGTCCAACAGGCTCACGTTGGGCGCGCCCAACTGACTGTCAGCATCGGTCAAATTGACGGTGATGGAATAGCCTTTAACAGGATAGATGTTGACGCGGTCACCCAGTTGCGCGGCGAACTGACGGCTGGCCACACCCGCACACACCACCACGCTGTCAAAGGTATGCACGATCGGGGCCGCCTGCTCTTGGGCCACGCTGATCACCGCTTGCTGGCCATTGGTTTGCACCGAGCTCACGTCTTGTCCATACAAGGTCCGCACGCCCAATCGGGCAGCCGCGGCAGCCAAACCAGTGGTGAATTTGTGGATGTCACCGGTGGAATCGCTCTCGGTGAAATACCCACCGTAGTAAGTACCTGCCAACGTGGGCTCAATGGTTTTCATTTCCTCGGGCGTCACCGCGCGGCGGGGCAAGCCGCCTTTGGCCAGCAACTTGGACACATGACCCGCGTGGTCAAAGCCTTTTTTGTCGCGGTAAATGTGCAAGATGCCTTCTTTCTTGAGGCTGTCTCTTATACACATCTGACGCTGCCGACGAAGCTAGAAGTGTAGATCTCG
>JAVLFR010000020.1:0-2946 GCA_046052785.1 Limnohabitans sp.
TGCAGCTTCACGCAAGCTACCAGGCACCAAGCGCAACATGTTTTCTGTGGTGCGCATGATCACAGGCACCGCAATGAGCGACAGCGCCAAGCTGCCCGCATAGCCCGAAAAGTTACCCACGGTGGCCACCGCAATGGCGTACACAAACAAGCCAAGCACGATGGATGGTGCTGACAACATGATGTCGGTCACAAAGCGGGTGAGTTCAGCGGTTTTGCTTTCGTCACCGTACTCGGTGAGGTAGACCCCAGCCAAGATGCCCACGGGGGTAGAGACCACCACCGTCAAACCCACGATCATCAAACTGCCCAAGATGGCATTGCGCAAGCCACCGCCGTCGGTGCCAGGAGCCGGTGTGTCGCTGAACAGCAAGTTGGCATCCATGCCAGCCAATCCGTTGGCAAACAAGACGAAAAGAATCCAAAGCAAGACGACCAAGCCAACGGCCATGGCCGACATGGAAAACGCCAGGCCCAAGGTGCTGACGATGCGACGCTTTGTGTAAAGTTGATTGTTCATTTCCATAAAAACCTCTTAATTGCCTTTGGCTTTTTCGGCACGCATGATCATGACCTTGGCAGCTGCCAACACCACAAAGGTGATGACAAACAGCAAAAAGCCCAGCGCAAACAAGGTGGAGAAATGCAGGTCTGCCGCTTCACCAAACTCGTTGGCCAAGACGGAGGCGATAGACGTGCCTGGAGAAAACAACGAGGTGGGCAAGCGGTTGGCATTGCCAATCACAAAGGTCACCGCCATGGTTTCACCCAAAGCGCGCCCCAGACCTAACATGATGCCGCCGATCACACCTTTTTGTGTGTAGGGCAAGACCACTTTGCGCACCACTTCCCAAGTGGTGCAACCCAAACCGTAGGCAGATTCACGCAAGATGGGCGGTGTGATTTCAAACACGTCACGCATCACCGCCGCCACAAAGGGCAACACCATGAAGGCCAACACCACGCCCGCGGCCAAGATACCCATGCCGTTGGTGGCACCACCAAACAGCCAACCTACCAAAGGCATGCCGCCCAGAATTTGCTTCAGGGGGACTTGCACGAAATCGGCAAACAAAGGCGCAAACACAAACAAACCAAACATACCGTAAATGATCGAGGGCACAGCGGCCAACAACTCAATCGACGTGCCCAAGGGGCGACGCAACCAAGTGGGGCAGGTCTCGGTCAAAAACACGGCCACCCCAAAAGCCAGTGGCACAGCGAGCAACAGGGCAATGCCCGCGCTCACCACCGTGCCGACGATCGAGATCGCAGCACCAAATTCCGAATTAACGATGTCCCATTCGACACGCCACAAAAAATGAAAACCAAACTTTTGAAACGTTGGCCATGCATTCACAAACAAGGAAATGATGATGCCCAACAAAGCGGCGAGAACAAGCAATGAAAAGGATTGCGTGACGCGATGGAAAAAGTGATCTTGTATGCGCTGCGTCTTCGCAACCGCCACCATGTCAGCGCTGATGGCTGGACCAGACTCTTCTTGCAATAAATTTTGTGAGCTCATGACAGACCCTAGACTCATTGGAACACCCGACTTCTATAAAAACCAAAATTCCGTCGGCTTTGACATCAAGGCCGACGGAATGCGTCGTTCAATTCAAATTACTTTTGAATTTGCGTCCACACTTTGGCGCGGATGGCTGTGGTCAATGAATCAGGCAAAGACACGTAGTCGAGGTCAGCGGCCATCTTCTTGCCGTTGGCAAACGACCAATCAAAAAACTTGAGGGCTTCAGCAGCCGCTGCTTTGTCAGCAGGTTGCTTGTACATCAAGATGAAAGAAGCGGTGCTGATGGGCCAGCTGTTGGCGCCTTTGGCGTTCACCATGGACACGCCCATGCCAGGCACGCTGAACCAATCAGCGCCAGCTGCTGCTGCAGCAAAAGTCAAATCATCAGGCGCCACATACTTGCCGTCAGCATTTTGCATTTGCATGAAGTTCATGTTGTTTTTCTTGACGTAGGCGTATTCCACGTAACCGATAGAACCTTTGACACGGTTCACATTGGCTGCCACGCCTTCGTTGCCCTTGCCACCCACGGATGAAGGAGCTGGCCACTTCACAGCAGCGCCCTTGCCCACAGTGTCAGCCCATTCTTTGCTGACAGCGGCCAAATAATCGGTGAAGTTAAAGGTGGTGCCAGAACCGTCAGCGCGGTGGACCACGGTGATGGCTTGGTCAGGTAATTTTTTGCCTGGGTTCAAGGCAGCGATCTTTGGATCGTTGAAGTTGCTGATTTTGCCCATGAACATTTCAGCCAACACGGGACCAGAGATGCGCAATTCGCCTGGCTTGAAGCCATCCAAGTTCAAGACGGGCACGGTGCCGCCGATGATGGCTGGGAACTGAACCAAGCCGTCTTTGTCGAGGTCTTCACCAGACATAGGGGCATCGGTTGCGCCGAAGGTCACGGTCTTGGCTTTGATTTGACGGATACCACCTGAAGAACCAATCGATTGGTAGTTCAAGCTGTTACCAGTGGCTGCCTTGTAGCCTTCAGCCCACTTGACATAGATGGGGTAAGGGAAAGAAGCGCCTGCGCCAGTGATTTCGGCGGCAAAGGCGGAACCCATGGCCAACGAAGCCATTGCTGCGGCTGCCACGGATTTGAGGAATGTGCGTTTCGTGTTCATGAGGATCCTTCAATTGGTTAGAACAGCCCACACTCTAGCCAGACTGTGTGACGGAAATATGACAATCATGACGGTTTTATTTCACGAATTAGCGAGCCTGGTTCTTGGCTGGCCTTAGGTTGGTGCGACCGGAGGGGCAGCGCAATGACCTCTGACCCACAAAGGTTGCCGAGGATTTTTAGAATAATTGATGCGTTTATTTATCAATGCTCTAGGTTTTCAAGCCGCTTGGTGGGCCTGCATTGCGGGGGTCGGCCAGGGCCTTGAGATAGCGGCGCTCATTTTTTGC
>JAVLFR010000021.1:0-7548 GCA_046052785.1 Limnohabitans sp.
ATCTACACCTATTAAGTCGTCGGCAGCGTCAGATGTGTATAAGAGACAGTACTGCATATTTCTGGATGAAGGGGTTGACGGGTTTTAATGTTGATGCAAACCCAAATACAATTGAATTATTTAAAAAAGTCAGGCCCAGCGACTGTAATATTTGGTCAGCAATAGTCCCAAAATTAGATTATGAAAATGGTTTGCATGAGATCTCACTCTTGTTGCCAGATCATGCAGATCATATCAGTGGTGTTGTTGCAACCGGAACTGTTAGCAATGCGGTAGGTATTCAGCGAGGATTTGATCGTTCAAAAATTGTTCCTGCGAAAAGTATTTCTCAGATAATTACCGAGTATAAGATTGACGCTATTGATTATTTAAATTTAGATATAGAGGGCCTTGATGAGATTATTTTAAATGAAATTGATTTCACAAAAATGCAGCCAACGGTTGTTTCAGTTGAAGACTATTCAAATTCACTGCCTGAATTGAGTTTATCTAGAATAACAAAACTCATGGAATCAAATAAGTATGAATTAGTAGCTCGCGCAGGTCCTACATCTATATTTCTTAAAAATAAATAAATCAAAATTTCCGCGCGAATTATCTGGTTCTAAAATGAAGAATTTCTTTAAGGACTCAAAAGTCGGATTTGCTATTATTTATTTTAAATCTTTGAATAAGGGCCTTTAAGGGCGCCTCAATAATGAGTCTAATCACGATGGCAACTTTATTAAAAAGGCCAGTTGTGAAGAATACGGACTGCTTCCCAGCTTGGAGGAATTTAGAGAACTTCAAATTAGCCAAGTCTTTATAGGAAGCTCGAAGATATAGTTTTGCACGTCTGTTGATTGACTTATTATAAATTTTATTTAAAGACGGAGAAATGACCGTACGAGATTTTTGCGTCAATGTAGTAAGTACATTATCCAACGCAAATTTGTGCAAGTCATTTTTTATTTGCTGTTGTTGATAAGACAAATGTTGAATGCGGTATGCCGCTAGAACATTAACTGTGCTTATGATCTTGGTGTGTTTCGATAAACTTAACCAAAGCCACCAGTCAGCATAACCAGAACTTTCATTGGGTAATCCAGCTTTTGCCAACAACTTTCTTTTAAATATACCGGAAGAAACATAAATTTTGTTGTCTGCTAAGAAGGTCTCGTATGAATAGACTAATGAGTCACAGACATTTTGAGTGCCAGTTATCAGGCCATTCTCATCAATAAAGTCTACTGGGCAGAATATACATCCTGCATCAGGATTCTGATTTGATAAACTGAGCTGATCTTCAATTTTTCTCGGATACCAAATATCATCTTGATCCAGCAATGCAATCCAATCACCGGTTGCATTAAGCATTCCCCAGTTTCGCGAGCCAAGGCCAAATGAACGGTCATTCTCCTGATAGATGTAGATTATCCGAAGGTCATTTTTTGCATATTCTTCAACTAACTGTCGGGTATTATCTGTAGAGCCGTCATCAATAACGATGATTTCTAGATTTTTATAGGTTTGATTTATTACTGATTCAAGTGCTAAACGCAAATACGCAGCTTGATTAAAAGCTGGAATGACAACGCTAACTTTAGAAGTTGGTAGCACTTTTTACACCTACATAAAGAGTTGATGTAGAAGACAATCCCATTTTTTCGAATCCAAATTCATCATCTGAGTGTGACCATGTCTTGATGTTTAAGCCAGAATTGCAAATCAAATCAGTTAAACCCGATTTGCTATACATTCTCACATGGTCATCTTGTCCGTACATCCTCACTCGGGTTTCAATATCCTCTGTTGAAGGATCATACAAGTTGACTTCTAGCCCAATTGGAATAGGCACAAGGATTAATGCTTCACCATTTGGTTTTAAAATCCTAGCGATTTCTGAAATTGCCTTAGTATCTTCGTGGATATGTTCTAGAACGTGCGAGCAGATAACAATATCAAAACTGTTGTCTAGATAACAGGTCATTTTTGTAATGTCACATCGATCATCAACGTTAGGCATGAAAAGATCACAACACCTATACTTGAATCCTGCTAAATTTAGATTATTTCGAATGGGGTTTGATGGGGCTATTTCAAGAACAGAAGAATCATTATTATGATTTTTTTGTAAGTATGAAATAATTAATCGATCCCTATCGTTTGCGCCGCAAATGGAGCAAAAGTAAGAGTCGAGGCTTAGCGTCTCAAAGCCTTTGGGCGCTGTAGTTACAAAATCCAAATCTCGAATAATAGATTTGGATACTGGAGCAAATTTTCTAACATTTGAATTGCAACAGCAGCAGGTATAGCTGCCATTAATGTTTAGAAGTTTATTTATTATTTTTTTGATACTCATAAAAATCCCTATGCTTATTTTCAAGATTTAAAAATTTCTTACTTCTAGGTTTTATGATCTTAGCGGGTATCCCGGCATATATATTCAGAGCCAATAGATTTCCATTGATTAATGACATAGCTCCTACAGCAACACCAGTATCTAAATTACTTCCTGGCAAGATGACTGAGCCAGCCCCAATAATGCAATGTGATTCAATGATTACGGGTGAATGAGTTACTTTTGTAAATAAATCTGCGACCACCGGGCTGGTTAAAAATTCGCCAGAATAATCATCGCTGCTGCTATAGATAGAAACTCTAGAAGATATATTGCAATAATCTCCGAGTTTAATAAATGATTTTCCAATTATTGAGGTATAAGCTGCTATGTGTATATGCGAGCCCAACTCTATACCACCATCTCCAGTAGACAATATACAGAAATCATCTATCCTCACATTGTTTCCAATGCTAATACGGGCAGGGTTATATATTCTGGCCCATTCCGATATCTTTACATCATTACCGAAGCTTTTCAATCCTAAAGAATTTAGTTGAGCGTGGTTTAAGTAAGCCATTAATTTACACTCTGCTAGCAATTATCGAGATAATTCGGGCTTGATCCTCTTGTGATAAGTCCGGGTATATTGGCAAACAAAGAATTTGATTTGCAATCTTGTGAGCTAACGGGAGATTTGATCTCTTTGCACTACTTAGACTCCTGTACATTGGAAATTCTGATATGAGTGGATAAAAATAACGCCGTGCAAAAATATCATGTTTCTTTAGCAAATCATACAATTCATCACGCGACATTCCATATGTGTCATCAATTAGTATTGGGTAATACGAGTGGTTGTGTCTAGTGGCTTTACTCGGGGGTGGGACAATAACCCCATTTACTTTGGAAAATGCTTGCCTGTATACGTTAGCTATGTCACTTCTTTTCTGTATTGCAGTGTCTACATATTTAAGCTGCAACAAGCCAAGAGCCGCATTGATTTCACTCATCTTTCCATTGATGCCGGGTGCAACAACAGTTGTTTCATCAATAAATCCAAAGTTTTTGAGGTTATCTATTCTTTTCTTTGTTGCGGCATCTGGGCAAACGATAGCGCCGCCTTCAAATGTATTAAAAACTTTTGTAGCGTGGAAACTGAGCACTGAAAGATCGCCATAATTTAATAGGCTCTCACCTTCATGTTTTACACCGAAGGCGTGCGCAGCATCGTAAATGACTTTGAGATTGTAATTGTCTGCAATTTTTTTAATTGCATTCACATCACATGGAACGCCATAGCAATGAACAGGCATGATGGCTGTTGTGGTGGGTGTTATTGCGGATTCAATTAGCTTCGGGTCAAGATTGAATGTTTCGGGGTCAATATCCACAAATACAGGCTTAATACTGTTCCATATTAGAGAGTGGGATGTTGCTACAAACGAGTAAGGTGTTGTAATTACTTCACCAGAAATGCGTAATGCTTGTAAGGCGGTCACCAGGGCTATCGTTCCATTGGTGAATAAGGAGATATGTTCCACACCCAAATAATCACACAGCTTAGCCTCTAATTCCTGATGAAACGGCCCGCCATTTGTGAGAACACGCGATTCCCAAATTTTTTCAAGTGATGGCAGAAATTCCTCAAGTGGAGGTAGAAAAGGATTTGTGACGTATATTTTTTTACTCATAATTGCCTATTGCATTAGTTTTGAATGTGTTCAACAACCAAAATAATTTGTCATTCTTAAGATATTGGCTCAATCATAAGATGTGTAATGCCAAAAGTTTTTTTAGTCCCTTAAGCCTTAATTATGTTGCAGTTCAAGTTTTCGTGATCCCAGCCAGCCGCGCCATCCACACCGTCAACCCCACCAACCCCAACCCACTCACCAAAGCAAACGCAGTCATGTGCTGCTCGGCACTGACGGGCAGCGCTAATCCCATCGGCACCAGCAGCACCAGGGCTTGTAACGCCCCCAATGCCATGCACGCCCACGAATACGCGTTGGCCGATTGCGTTTGAAAAGGCCTGTGGCTAAAGGCCGCCGACAAGCAGGCGCTGCCCTGCCACAACACCAGCGGTGCGATGTAGGGCCACACACCGCTCCAACGCGGGTCAAGCCACGCTTGTTGCAGCGCCACGGCGCAAGACAGGCCCAACACAATGACGCAGGCAAATGCACCCAGGCCCAACGACCGAGGGCTGGACCAGCGAGTGCTGTCTGTGTCAGAGCGCTGGCCTTGGGCCAACGCCACTTGCGCCCATGCCATGTGTACCACGGCAGGCAAAAAGCCCAGCACGCGCAACAGGGCGCTCATAAAGCCAGTTTCTTCCGCGCCATACAACCGTTGCCACACCACGATGATGGCGGTGGCAAGCAAGGCATCAACCAAGGTGTGTGCCATGCGCAGGCTGGCACTGCGGGGGTCGGCTTGTTGACCTTGAATGACTTGTTCCAAATCAGCTGAATCAGCTTTAGTGTTTGTCGCTCTCTCTGCTGGGTTGCTGTGCACATGCGCGCCACGATTGCGCAACGCAGGCACAAGCCAAGCCGCACCCACGGCATAGCCCAATAAAGCGGACAGCAGGAGGGTTGGGCCATGCCAGCCGACAGACGCACCCAGCAGCGCAGCCGTGAGGGCTGTGGTTGCCGCCGTGAGTGGCGGCAGCACCCGCACCGCTGCTTGCTGCCAAGCCGAGCCCGCGCGCAGTGTGAAGCTTTGCGCCAACATCCAAGCCATCTGACAAAACGCCAACAGCAAGGCCCACATCAAGGCGGGCCACAAGGCGAGCTGGCTAAACCACACCGCCATGGCCGCCACAGGCAACAAGCCCACACCACGCAAAGCGCTGGCTCGCCACGCCTGATGTGCGGCAGTGTGAAGGGGCAACTGCTGATTCGCCAATAGCCCCAATGGCGCTTGGGCCAAGGCCAGCGTCATCCAAAAAAAACCAATTTGGCTGATAACTGAAAACTCGCCCACCTCTTGCGGCGTGAACCAGTGCAGCATGAGCAACGCAAACGCCACTTGCGTGGCAAAAGCCAGCACGCTGGACAGGGCCACCACGCGGCTGGTGCGGCTGAGGCGCTTCAACATATTCAACGCTGACCGCCTTGCTGTTTGGCGATGGCCCGAGCAAGTGCATGGGCGTGTGCAAAGGGGTCAACCGCGGCAGGCACGATGTGCAAGTGTGCCCAAATCGCGAGCTGGCTCAGCAGCCGAGGCCACGCGAGCTCGCGCACATCGGGCACCACATAGGGATAGGCTTCGAGGGCGTCGCCAAAGCTGTGTTGCCAGCTGCTGGGGTCGTCGCGCAGCACATGAAAGCTGCCTTGGTAATGCGCCGCAAAATAGCGCACCCAGGCGTAGTCGTTGCTCACCACGGGCAGGCCCACCGCGCAGTACTCCATCAGTTTGGTGGAGGTTTGTTGGTTGTAAGGCTCAAAATTGCCCACGAGGTTGAGGCCAAAGCGCGCTCGGCGCAGTTGGTGAGGCACCTCGGCATGGGGCACGCGGCCCGTGCACGTGACGTTGGCGGGCAGTTGCGCGCGCAGGGCGTCTGGCACCTCGCCGATCAGCAGCAACGTGCGGCCAGCATCGTGAATGCTTTGCAGCACTGGCACGAAAGGCAACAAGCGGTTCATCTCGCCCAAAAAGACCAAGTCAAATTCATTGGGTGGCACGCGAGCGGGTGCGTGGTCGTCATACGAGGGCTCGGGCAGTGCTGGGGCTGCCGCGTCAAAGAACGCTTGCGCCACGCCCATGTCGCGCAAGGCGTGGGGCACGCCGTCTTGAAAACCCATGCGTTCGCGCACCCAGCCGTTTTGAAACATACGGTAGTCGGGCTTGGGTTGGGTCCAATGTTTGACAAAATCTTTCAGCCACGCGTGCGGTGGGGCAGAGGTGGACGCGTATTCGTGGATATGAAAAGCCGTTTTCAATCGACTGGCTTCTGAGCCCGAGACGCGTCCGCACATCCACCACACCACCTGCGCATTGGCGGGCACCGACGCACCCGTGTCATGCACCACGGCTTGGTGGCCGTGTGACGCGATGAAGTCGGCATACGCATCTAGCTCCGGCAAATAGGCGGGGCCGTTGCGCACGAAGTGAATGCAGACGGTGGGTTTTTTGGTGGCTGAACTATAAGGCGCAATGGTTTGCGCTGCGATGCTCTGCATGGATTCGGTTTACACCCTTCCAGCGAGCTTGAGAGAAGCACGCAAGGTGTCGTTAATACGCGTTTGCCAACCCTCGCCACTGGCACGCAGCGCTGCCAGCACATCTGCATCAAGCCGAATTTTGACGGGCTCTTTGGTGACGGACGCTTTTGGACGACCACGAGTTTTCAGTTGCGTCCCTACATATTGATCGGCATTTTTAAAAAAGGCCTCGGTCAATTCTGGGGCGTCGTCAGGGTCAGTCCACGTAGCGGTCGTAGAAGGCTTTTTCGCGGTCATTTGCTTTCCTCATGCTGATAACGCGACGCACCTCGTCGCGCGGGGTCCAGACCAATACAACCAAACGGTTATCCAAATGGCCCATGGTGATGAATCGGTCTTCTGTGTAATCTTTTCTCGAGTCTTGTGCGGTGAAGTGCACGCCAGAAAAAACTTCGTCCGAACGAGCAAAATCCAAGTCACGCTCATCTAAAGTTTTCTCTCGCTTAGCTTGATCAAACTCAATTTTCATGACATTTAATGTACACCCAATAAATTAGATGTCAAGACCTTGGCTTGTCCTACTTACATGGCCTGCAGCACCTCTTGCCAATTCCCCACAAACCCATCGATGTGATGCCGCGCCACGATGCGCGCCATGTCATTGCGCACTTGTTGTTCGGGCAAGCTGAGCACCGTCATCACCGCTTCGGCCAACGACACAGGCGCGTCACCTCGGGCCAGCAGATAGGGGGCATCGCGGTCGAACAACTCGCGCAAGGCGGGGATGGGCAGCGACACGCAGGGCACGCCACAGGCCAGTGACTCTAGCGCGGTCATGGGGCAGCCCTCATAGCGCGAGGTGAGCAGCGTCATTTGCCAAGGTTTGTAGAGGCTTTGGCCGCTGGGGTGTTTGCCCAAAAAATGCACGCGGCCTTGAACCATCAAGTCCATGCCCTCGTGAATCATTTGCCGATGCATGGGGCCTTCGCCCACGATGCCCAGCTGCGCTTCGGCGGGCAAATGGCGCATGGTGTCGAGCAACAAGCGAGGGCGTTT
>JAVLFR010000022.1:0-3502 GCA_046052785.1 Limnohabitans sp.
ACCGGCACCGCGGCGTCAAGTGCACCCGGCTCGTGGGTGTGACGGGGCAAGACAGAGGCGTCAGCAATCATCAGTTTGTCCCCTACTCGCAAGCCTGCGTTGCCGCCCGCGTTGATGGACAAACGACCGTCGGTTTGTTCAACAGAAAAAGTTTGGGGCTCACAGGCCAGTTGTTTTTCAAGTTGTTGGGTCATGTTCCCCACCGCGCGGGCAATGGCGGCATGGGTGCTGGAGTCGATCTTGGGAGTGCCATGGGCTTGCATTTGGCTGCTAAAGACTCTGTCTTCGGCCACGAACCAAGCTTGTCGCTGGCCAGGGCCGCTGACTTGCAAGATCAACACAAAAGCTGCATCGCTGTTGGAGACAACGGCCATGGGCATGGGCGTGACCGTCAGTTGTGCGTGCCACTGCACAAGCTCTTCGCCCCGTCCGTAGCTCAAACGGTCATAGGTCCTGGACTGGGCTGGGGCAGGGATCAAGCCCCAGCGCTCAGACCGCCCCGCTGCCTGCAGCAATTGGGTACGGGCGGCAAAACCAATGTGTTGTGCTTGGTAGCGATGGGCCGCTGCGACACCTGCGGACACATCCAGGCCCAGCGTCATGATTTGGCGCAGCGGGGCTTTGGCTTGTGGCGCCTCACAGCGCCCAGGTTTCACGGCCTCAACAGGGCTGGTGACCGCTAACTCTGCTTGAGGCTGTTGCCCCGCATCACGGTCAAAACGCGTGACTTGTAAGTCACGCAGCTTGATTTCGGATGAAAAACGGTTGAGCTCACGCAGCTGGCCACCACTGTCCATCCAACTGGTGGCACTGACACGGGTGTTGGATTTCATGGCGGCTTCGACCATGGCGCTGCGAATGGCCTTGAGGCGCTCTTCGGCACTGAGGTCAACTGCAAAGAGTGAAAAATTGACACCCGCCAGACTCAGCAAGCCCACGACGCAGCCGCGAAAGTGTGACGTTGTCAACATCGGCAAGATCTCAAAGCTGACGCTTAATTGCGTCGGCTGCTCAAACTCGCGATGTACAAAGCACGCAAGTCGTTCACCACTTGGCGGTCCAAGGACAGCGTGGTCTCGTAGGTGTCGTCACCCACGGGGGTGATGCTGACGAGCACAGCGCCATAAATGACACCCTCAACACGGGCGCGGAAGGTGTCGCTCATCACCGTCATGTCGGCCACGGTGGTGCTGGCATCGAGTTGCTGGCCGTAGACCTGTTCGGTCAGGGCGCGATAAGCGTCAAGTTTGGAGGCGCGGATGGCCAGCAAACGCTGCTGGGCAGGATTGCGGTGGTTCTGAATACTAATGACCGCATAGCCTGTAGCCACCAGGGTCTCCCGCTTTTGGGTCATCGGGGTGATCATGTTGGCGCTGTCATCCATGCGTGCTTGTGCAGGCAGGGGGGGCGGCGTGTTGGCACAAGCGGTCAACAAGATAGCAGAGGCTGTGACAGCCCAAAAAGTGGAGCGGTTCATATTCATGTCCTTGAGAGGTCTCCCCCTAGATTCGGCACAGACCCGTCCAGCTTTAATTCATTGAAAAATGAATACTTTTTCTGTCTTGTGCAATGTCAGCCGTTACGGACAATGCGGTGTAGGAATTTTTGACATGAAGCCCACCACCAACTTTATTGGCTCGAGCGAGTCGGCCGCCACTTTGCGCCAATTGGTCGCCACCATGGCCAACTCGAACGCCACCGTGATGATCACTGGCGAAAGCGGCACAGGCAAAGAACTACTGGCCCGCTTGTTGCACGAGCAGTCAGATCGATGCGGCGGCAACTTTGTCCCCATCAACTGTGCAGCCATCCCCAAGGATTTGCTGGAAAGCGAGCTGTTTGGCCACCGCAAGGGCGCTTTCACAGGCGCCGTGGCCGATCGAATTGGCCGCTTTGAGCTCGCCCATGGCGGCACCATCTTTTTGGACGAAATTGGCGACATGTCCCTAGACATGCAGGTCAAACTGCTGCGCGTGTTGCAAGAACGCACGGTCGACCCCATTGGCGGCACCCGCCAAGTGCAGGTGGATGTGCGCGTGGTGGCTGCGACCCACCGCGACTTAGAAACCGAAATTGCCGCCAATCGCTTCCGCGAAGACTTGTACTACCGCCTCAATGTGCTGCCCATGGTCACGCCGCCCCTGCGCGAGCGCAACACGGATGTGCCCGAATTGTTGGCTTTTTTCGCCAAAAAATGCGCCAACTTTGGCAAGTCACCGATTCGCTTCAAACCCGACTTTCTGGCAGCGCTGCAAAAATACCCCTGGCCAGGCAATGTGCGCGAGTTGTCCAACGTGGTGGACCGTTTCAGCACCCTGTATGCAGGCCAAGAGCTCGACTTGCGCGCCATCCCCCCCACCCTGCTGCCCAAGGGCTTGGTGTCTGCGCAGGCTGAATTACAAGCGCAAGCCCCCCTGCTGGCCAAGCTTGAAATGACGCCTCCCCCTGAGGTGCTGGCCGAAATGAACGACCAGCCTGAGGATGAAGAAAACGAGATTGAGGGCCTGATCATGCTGGCCCAAGGCATGCCGCAGTTGCCGCCCGAAGGCTTGTCGCTCAAAGAGCGCATGGCACAAATTGAGCGCAGCATCATTGAGCAAGCGCTGACCCGCAACTCGGGCAATGTCTCGCGCACTGCCAAGTTGCTGAATTTGCAGCGCACCACCTTGATTGAAAAAATCAACAAATACGAGCTGCGCCCTGCCTAAGACAGCGACGCCGCGCACCCGAGCTTAGTCTTGGTCGTTGTAGAGCACGGTGATGCTCATGCGGCGGTTGCGCGGATCGCGGGGATCTTTGGGGTTGAACGGGTCGGTGTCTGCCACGCCTTCAATGCGGGCAAAGCGGCTTTCTTTGATACCGCTCTTTTCCAGCAAAGCACGCGTCACTTCCGCACGCTCGGCCGAGAGCGACCAGTTGTTGCGGCCTTCTTTGTTGTTGAAGGGCACGCTGTCGGTGTGACCACGAATCGCAATTTTATTGGGCATGTCCGCCAACGAGGCCGCGATTTCGCTGATCAAACTTGCTGCCTTGCCCTGCATGCTCATGCCGCCGCTGGGGAACATGGCAAAGTCGGCTTTGTCGATGATTTCGATGCGCAAGCCTTGCTTGTCACGCGTCACAGAGACTTGGTCTTTCATGCCACCGAGCTTTTTGTTTTCAGACAACTTTTGCTCGATCTCTTTTTCCAGCTTGTCAAAGTCGGCTTTTTCTTTTTCGGCCGCAATTTCTTTTTTCTGCTCAGGCGTCAGTTTGTCTGGGTCTGAGTAGGGGTTGTTGTTTTCTTGGCCAGGGTCGGTGCTGGGGTTAGGGCCGCCTTCAGAGCGCGGTGTCAGACGTTCGAGCAAGCCAGTTTGCTTGGCCGCAAACGGAAAACCGTCGGGGTCGATGATGGAGCGCCCGCCCAACAAGCCGTTAGAGCCAGCCAATTGGCCAATCGCCACCAAGCTTTGCGAGTTGGGTTTGAAATAGTCGGCAATGCTTTTGCGCTGGTCGTCGTTAG
>JAVLFR010000023.1:0-5922 GCA_046052785.1 Limnohabitans sp.
GCAGTGGGCGGTGGGTCTGTTGTTGTGGGGATGGGATTCACCCATGTCTGCGGTGGCGGTGCTGCTGTTGAGTTTTTGCCAACTGCCTTTGATGGCGCGCTTTGTGCGCAGTCCTGTGGACAAGGCGCTGAGTGTCAGTGCGTTTGGCGTGCCCTTGTTTGTGAGTGGAATGATGGTGAGCGCCTGGGCCTTAAGAGCGCTGGAGGAGACGGCTTGATGACTCAATTACCCCCATTCGGTTGGTTACACATTGTGCGCTTAGGCCTGATTCAAGCCTGCATGGGGGCGGTGGTGGTGGTGACCACCTCGACGCTCAATCGCATCATGGTGGTCGAGTTGGCACTCCCCGCCATGCTGCCAGGATTTTTGGTCGGCTTTCATTATTTGGTGCAAATGGTGCGACCCCGCATGGGTTTCGGGGCTGACCAAGGCCGACGGTGTACACCTTGGATGATCGGTGGCATGTGTGTTCTTGCGGTCGGTGGATTTTTGGCCAGCTTGGCCACGGTGTGGATGGCAGACACGCTCAGCCAAGGCGTGGCTTTGTCGATCTTTGCATTCATGCTGATTGGTTTTGGTGTGAGTGCCTGCGGCACCTCGTTGTTGGTGCTCATGTCCAAACGCGTCGCTGACGCGCGACGCGCCCCTGCGGCGACCACAGTTTGGATCATGATGATTGTGGGCTTTGCCGTCACCGCCATCACGGTGGGCAAGTTGCTAGACCCTTACACACCGCAGCGTTTGCTGGAGATCAGTGGCGGCCTCAGCTTGCTGGTGGTCTTGATCGCGGGTTTGTGTTTATGGAATTTGGAGGGGCCAGGGGCGGCGGCGTTGACCCACATGCCCCAATCGCTTGAATTGGCGAGCGCCCCCCAGCCAACGGCGGCAGAGGAAAAACTGGGCTTCAAGAAAACCTTGCACATGGTTTGGTCGGAGCCGCAGGCCAAGGCATTCACCGTGTTTGTTTTTCTTTCGATGCTGGCCTACAGCTCTCAAGACCTGATCTTGGAGCCCTTTGCAGGGGCTATGTTTGGCCTCACGCCCGGAGAGACCACCCAGTTGTCGGGCTTGCACCACAGTGGTGTTTTATGTGGCATGTTGGCAGTTGCCTTGGTGGGCAGCGGCCGTGTGGCGGGTCGGTTGGGATCGATTCAAAGTTGGATGGTGGGCGGTTGTTGGGTCTCAGGTTTGGCGATGTTGGGCTTGTGCATGGCGGCCGCTTATGGGCCCCCTTGGCCCTTGAAGCCCAATGTCATGTTGCTGGGCGTGGCCAATGGCAGCTTTTCGATTGCGGCCATTGCCACCATGATGCGCTTGGCGACTCAGGGTGGCGATCAGCACGCGGGCACCCGTATGGGTTTGTGGGGGGCCTCCCAAGCCATGGCATTTGGTTTGGGTGGTTTTCTGGGGACAGCGGCCAGTGACTTGGCCCACTTCATGTTGGCAAAACAAGGCAGCGCCTACGCCTTTGTGTTTGGTTTTGAAACTGCCATGTTTGTTTTGGCGGCGGCTTGTGCGATTTGGGTAGGTCGTTACGACCCACCTGTTGCAAAGCCACGCTCTTTCCCCTGGATTGTTGGTCATCGAAAGGATTTAAGCCATGAATACTGAAACCTATGATGTGGTCGTGATTGGCGGCGGACCTTCTGGGGCTACGGCTGCAGATGATCTCGCGCTTCGAGGCTGGCGCGTGTTGTTGTTAGACCGTCAAGGGCGGACCAAGCCTTGCGGTGGGGCCATTCCGCCGCGTTTGATCAAAGATTTTGACATTCCGGATGAGTTGTTGGTGGCCAAAGCGCGTTGCGCAAGAATGATTTCACCCAAAGACAACAAGGTGGATATTCCCATTGAGAATGGGTTTGTCGGCATGGTCAATCGCGATGCGTTTGATGAATGGTTGCGCGAAAGAGCGCGATCGCACGGGGCACAACGTTTAAAGGGCTCATTTGAAAAACTCACCCGCGATGAGGATGGGGTGGCACGCATTCATATTGCCTTGCAGACACCATCCGTGTCTCTTGGGCATGCTTCAACACCTGATGTCAAAAGCATACGCGCACGTTTTGTGGTGGGCGCAGATGGTGCTAAGTCTGAGGTGGCACGCCAAACCGTCAAAGGCGCAGAGCGCACCAAGTACGTGTTTGCTTATCACGAAATTGTGCGGGCGCCCAAGCAGCAAGCGGATTACGACGCCGACCGCTGCGATGTGTATTACCGTGGTGCCTTGTCGCCCGATTTTTACGGTTGGGTTTTCCCACATGGCGACACCATGAGCATTGGCACGGGCAGCGCCGACAAAGGATTTTCTTTGCGAAGCGCAGTGGGGAGGTTGCGAGAAACCGCAGGCCTGCAGAACGCTGAAACATTGCGCCGAGAGGGGGCCCCCATTCCCATGAAGCCTCTGCCCCATTGGGACAACGGCAAAGATGTGATTTTGGCAGGCGACGCTGCAGGGGTGGTAGCCCCCGCATCTGGCGAAGGTATTTACTACGCCATGGCTTGCGGCCGAATGGCTGCGGATGCGGTTGAGCAGGCCTTAAAAACTGGCAAGGCGTCTTGCCTGAGCCAAGCCCGTAAAACATTCATGCGCCAGCACGGGACGGTGTTTTGGGTGCTCGGCATCATGCAATACTTTTGGTACCGTAACGACAAGCGACGTGAAAAATTCGTCACCATTTGCGAAGACAAGGATGTGCAGCAACTCACGTTTGAGTCTTACATGAACAAAGTTCTTGTCAGAAAAAAACCCATGGCGCATGTGCGTATCTTCTTTAAAGATTTAGCGCACTTGTTTGGCATGGTCAAGACATGACCTTGGCGCATCGATTTGTTGCCGTATCTGGTGTGGGTGACCACAGTGGGTTTTTTAAATGCGGCCACGATTGAGTTCAATGGACCGTGTGCTTAGACACACACAGGCCTATTTTTAAGTTGCGCAGCGCTAAACTCCGTGGATGACATCTTCTCCTAAATCGCTCTCGGGATTACTGCCTTTCATCCGTCCTTACCGTGTGCAAGTCGTTCTGGCGGCTTTGTTTTTATTGCTCGCAGCCGCCACAACTTTGGCGTTTCCTTGGGCCCTCAAAGTGTTGATTGATCAAGGCTTGGTGGCAGATGCGGGTTCGGATGTGTTGGCGGAAAGGTTTTTTGAGTTGTTTTTGGTGGCTGCCGCCTTGGCCTTTTTTTCGGCGGGACGTTTTTATACAGTCAGTTGGTTGGGCGAAAAAATCACCGCAGATGTGAAAAATAAAGTCTATGCCCATGTGCTGGAACAAAGCCCCACTTTTTTTGAAACCACCCAGTCGGGTGAGGTGTTGTCACGTTTAACCAGTGACACCACCTTGGTTCAAACCGTGGTCGGGTCGTCGTTGTCAATGGGCCTGCGTAATTTGGTCATGGGCCTAGGCGCGGTGGGCATGTTGGTGTGGACCAACCCTTGGTTGATGCTGCAAGTGATCGGCTTGTTGATTGTGGTGGTCTTGCCCAGTGTCTATTTGGGGCGCAGGGTCAGACGCTTGTCACGTGCCAGTCAAGACCGTGTGGCCGACTCAAGTGCCATTGCGTCAGAGGTACTCAACTCGATTTCGGTGGTGCAAAGCTACACCGCAGAAAAACGCGAGGCTGACCGCTTCACCTCTTCTACTGCACAAGCTTTGGGCACAGCATTGCGGCGAACACGCGCGCGGTCACTCTTGGTGGGCTTCATCATTTTGGCTTCCAGCGCTGCCCTGTTGTGGGGTTTGTATTTGGGAACCTTGTCCGTGCGTTCAGGTCACACAACAGCGGGCGAACTGGGGCAAACCATCGTTTATGTGATTTTGTTGGCCAGTGCGTTCGCCGTTTTGGGCGAGGTCTATGGCGATGTGTTGCGCGCTGCTGGGGCGACCGAACGCTTGATGGAGTTGCTGCACACCCGTTCCGATGTGCGATCGCCTGATCATCCGAAACAAGCCCCATGGCCTGAGAATGGTTCCAGCTTGAGCTTGCGCGGTGTGAGTTTCAATTACCCCTCACGCCCCACGCAGCAGGCCTTGAATGGTTTGAGTGGCGAGGTCCTTGCCGGTCAAACCGTGGCGATTGTGGGCCCCAGCGGCGCGGGTAAAACCACTTTGTTCGCTTTGTTGATGCGCTTTTACACGCCGCAACAAGGCGAGTTGTGGTTAGACGGTGTTCCGATTGCTGACATGGATTTACAGGCTTTGCGCCAGCGCATCGGCGTGGTGCCGCAAGAGGCGGTGGTGTTTTCTGGCACCGTGTTGGAGAACATTCGCTATGGCAGGCCAGAGGCAACCCTGTCCGAGGTGATGGCCGCGGCTGAAGCTGCTTTTGCCCAAGAGTTCATTGCTGAATTGCCCTCGGGTTACGACACGTATTTGGGCGACCGTGGTGTGCGCTTGTCGGGCGGACAAAGACAACGCATCGCCATTGCCAGGGCGATTTTAAAAAACCCACCCTTGTTGTTGCTTGATGAAGCGACCAGCGCGTTAGACGCCAACAGTGAACGCATGGTGCAGGCCGCGCTAGACAAAGCCATGCAGGGACGCACCACCTTGGTGATTGCCCATCGCTTGGCCACGGTGCAACGGGCTGATTGCATTTGGGTGCTCGACAAGGGACAACTGGTGGAGCAGGGCACGCACGAGGCGCTGATTAAGCAAGGTGGCCTCTACGCAAGTTTGGCCGCTTTACAGTTTGCTGGATGAGTAGATGACGGTGAATGGAATGTCCACGCCACATGCAAGCGACTGACTCCTTTGCGTTATCCGCATCAGGTCGTCCTATGCGTGTGCTCTTGTTGGGCGCCACGGGCACGATTGGTTTGGCCACGGCTAGCGCACTGGTCGAGCGTGGGCATGAGGTGGTTTGTTTTGTGCGCCCTCGCCAAGGCTTAAAAGGGCAGGGGTCAGACAACTTGAAGATACCGGCCATTGAGGGAGCCACGATCCGTTATGGTGACTCGACCGACCTTGAGTCCTTGACTCGGGATGGTTTTGCGGGGGAGCGTTTTGACGCGGTGATCTCTTGCATGGCTTCTAGAACGGGCTCGCCCCGAGACGCTTGGCGCGTGGATTACCAAGCCCATGTGTTTGCCTTAGAGGCGGCAAAAGCCGCAGGGGTCAGACACTTTGTGTTGCTTTCGGCAATTTGCGTGCAAAAACCATTGTTGGCGTTTCAGCATGCCAAGCTGGCATTTGAAAAGGCTTTGATTGAGTCTGGGTTGACCTACGCCATCGTGCGCCCGACGGCCTTTTTCAAATCCTTGTCGGGTCAATTGAACAGGGTTCAAAAAGGCAAACCCTTTTTAATTTTTGGTGATGGCCAACTCACGGCGTGTAAGCCAATCAGTGACCGTGATTTGGGTGATTTCATCGCCAGCTGTTTGGATGACCCAGGTCGGCACAACCAGATCTTGCCGATTGGTGGCCCAGGCCCTGCCATCACGCCGCGTCAGCAAGGTGAGTACTTGTTTCAACTGCTGGGTCAAAAACCCCGATTCAAATCTGTGCCTGTGGGATTTTTAGACGCCATCATTGGCGTCTTGAATTGGTTTGGCAAACTCATCCCAGTGATGGCCGACAAAGCAGAGCTGGCGCGTATTGGTCGCTATTACGCGACCGAGTCCATGCTGGTGTGGGATGCTGAAGCAAATCGTTACGACGCAGAACTCACCCCATCGCATGGCACGCAGACGTTATTTGAGGCCTATGAAAAGTGGGTGAGTGGACAGACCGCGCCAGACAGAGGCGAGCATGCGGTTTTTTAGCGTCATGGCTTTAACTTTTTCGCCGCCTCAATGGCAAAGTAAGTGAGCACGCCGTCCGCACCAGCGCGCTTGAAGGCGAGCAAGCTCTCCATCATGACCGCATCGTGGTCGAGCCAGCCGTTGTGTGCGGCGGCTTTGAGCATGGCGTATTCGCCGCT
>JAVLFR010000024.1:0-39694 GCA_046052785.1 Limnohabitans sp.
ATTGAGTGGGAATAAAGGCTATTTTTTAAACAAGCGTGCATAAGTTCTTGCCGCCCACTGCCCAAGATCATCAAGGTAGGTAAACACCACTGGAATGACCAACAGGCTGAGCACCGTGCTGGTCATCAGGCCGCCGATCACGGCAATGGCCATGGGCGAACGAAAGCTGGTGTCGGCCGCGCCCCAACCTACGGCTATCGGCAGCATGCCGGCGCCCATGGCAATGGTGGTCATGACAATCGGGCGTGCACGTTTGTGGCAGGCGTCCAGCAACGCCTCCCAGCGGCTCATGCCTAGGACAGCAGGGTGGCTGTCAGTGGCGGGTTTGCCGCGACGTGCTTCGATGGCGTACTCCACTAGCAAGATGGAGTTTTTGGTGGCGATGCCCATGAGCATGATCAGGCCAATGAGCGAGGGCATCGAAAAACTCTTTTGCGCCAACAACAGGCCCACAAACGCGCCGCCCAATGACAGGGGCAGCGCCGCCAAAATCGTGACCGGGTGTAAGAAGCCTTTGAACAGCAGCACCAGCACGATGTAAATGCACAGCACGCCAATCATCATGGCCAGACCAAAGCTGGCAAACAACTCGCCCATGACTTCGGCGTCTCCGACCTCTATCACCTTCACACCCGGCGGCAAGCTTTGCAGCGCCGGCAGCTTTTGCACGGCCTGCGTCACATCACCCAAGGGCATACCAGACAGTTCGATTTCAAAATTGACATTGCGTTGTCGGTCGTAGCGGTCGATGACCGCTGGACCACTCGCCACTTCGATGCTGGCCACTTGGCTCAGCATGACGGGGCCACGACTGCCTGGCACACTCAGTCGCTCGAGCATGCCCAAGTCTTTGCGTGCGTCATCGCTGAGCCTGACCACAATCGGCACTTGTCGCTGCGATAAGTTGAGCTTGGGCAGGGCCGAGTCGAAGTCACCCAAGGTGGCCACGCGCATGGTGTCGCTGATGGCGGCGCTGGTCACGCCCAAATCGGCAGCCTTGGCAAAGTCCGGACGCACCGCGATTTCGGGGCGCACTAGGCTGGCGGTGGAGGCAATAGAGCCCAAGCCGTCGATGGTGCGGAGGTCTTTTTCCACCGCCATGGCCGCCGTTTGCAAGGCCTGCGGGTCTTCGCCTGTGAGCACCAAAATGTATTTCTCGCCCGAGCCCCCCAAGCCGACCTTGGTACGCACGCCGGGCAACTGCTGCAAGGCGGTGCGGATGTTGTTTTCAATGTCTTGCTTGCGCGGACGGGTGCCGCGCTCGGTCAATTGAATGGTCAAGGTGGCCTTGCGCACCTCGGCTGCGCCGCTGCCCGCAAAAGGGTCAGAGCCTGCGCTGCCGCCTCCAATGGTGGTGTAGACGCTTTGCACGTCTTTGACCGCGCCCAGCAGCGTGCGGGCTTGCTCGGCGCTGGCTTGGGTTTGCTGAAGGGTGGAACCAGGCGGCAGCTCCACATAGACCTGGGTTTGCGAGTTGTCGTCAGGTGGAATAAAACCTTTTGGTAACAGAGGCACCAGCATGATGGAGCCGATAAAAAACAGTGTGGCGAGACCCATAGTGACCACACGGTGCTTCATGCACCAAGCCACCCATTGCAGATAATGGGTCATCCACTTTGGCTCTTTCTCTGGGGTGACGATGGGCTTGAGCATGTACGCGGCCATCATGGGCGTGAGTATCCGTGCCACCACGAGTGAGGCAAAAACCGCCAACGACGCGGTCCAGCCAAATTGTTTGAAAAATTTGCCAGGAATGCCTGACATGAACGCGGTGGGCAAGAACACCGCGATCAAAGTGAAGGTTGTGGCAATCACCGCCAACCCGATTTCGTCAGCGGCTTCCATTGCCGCTTGGTAGGGCGTTTTTCCCATGCGCAGGTGACGCACGATGTTTTCCACCTCCACAATCGCATCGTCCACCAGCACCCCGATGACCAAAGACAAAGCCAGCAGCGTGACCACATTGATAGAAAACCCCAAATACGCCATGCCAATGAAAGCGGGAATCACCGACAAAGGCAAAGCGACGGCCGAGACCACGGTGGCACGCAAGTCGCGCAAGAACAGCCACACCACCAGCACTGCCAAAATTGCACCTTCGTACAACAGGTGCAAAGAGCCGCTGTACTCTTCTTCGACAGGGGTGACAAAGTCAAAGGCTTCGGTGATCTCAATGTCAGGGTTTTGCAACCGAAAATCAGCCAAAGCTTTGCGCACCAAGCGGCCCACGGCCACCTCGCTTTCACCTTTGCTGCGTACCACCTCAAACCCCACCACGGCCGTGCCGTTCAGGCTGGCCGCCGAACGGGGAGCGGCCCAGGTATCGCTGACGGTGGCAACCTGCTCCAGCCGAATGCGACTGGCACGCGAAGTGGCCAACTCGATCTGGCCGACTTCTTGCGCTGTTTTGACTGTGGCCAAGGTGCGCACGGCTTGCTCCCCGACGCCCAAATCCATGCGTCCGCCAGAGCCTTCTTGCTGAATTTGTTTGAGCTGACGAGAGACTTCCGCCGCAGTGATGCCCAACGATTGCAAGCGGTTGACGTCCAGCGCAATGTGTACTTCGCGGGTCACACCCCCCACGCGGTTGACCGCGCCCACGCCGCGCAAAGATAAGAGTTTGCGTGTGATGTCCTTGTCCACCAGCCAGGACAAGGCCTCGTCATCCATGCGGTTGGAGCGCACCGTGTAGGCCAACACGGGGGTGCCCGCCAGATTGATTTTTTGAACGATCGGGTCGCGTAAATCAGCCGGCAAATCAGCCCGCACACCTTGAATGGCAGAGCGCACATCGTCCACGGCTTCTTGCACGGGTTTTTCCATGCGGAACTCAGCAGTGATGAGCACCGCGCCATCTTGAACTTTGGTGGTGATGTGCTTCAAGCCTGGCAAGGGGGCCAAAGCGTTTTCAAGCTTGCGGGCCACATCGGTTTCTAACTGGGTGGGAGCAGCACCGGGCAAACTGGCGTTCACGGTGATGGTGGGTAACTCTAGATCTGGAAAGTTCTGCACCTTCATTGAGCCAAAAGCAATGAAGCCCGCCACCGTGAGCAGCACAAACAGCATGACAGATGGAATCGGGTTGCGGATTGACCAAGACGACAAGTTGAACATGGCTGGCCTTTACTTGTTCACAGGCACAGGGGCTGCAGGCAAGGTGTTGACCACGCGCACCGTGTCGCCGTGGTTAAGGAATGCACCACCACTGACGACCACCATGGCATCTGATTTCAGCCCACTGAGAATTTCAAGCCGCTCACCGCTTAAGCGACCCGTTTGCACTTTGGATTGTGTGATTTTGTTGTCTGCACCGACGGTGAAGACGTAATTGAAACCATCGCGCAGCACGACGGCGGTTTGGGGCACAGTCATGGCTTGGCTTTGGCCGAGCGTGATTTCACCTTTGGCATACATGCCAGCACGTGCTGAGCCGATGGGTCCAAGCAAGTCCACATAGACCAGGGCGTTGCGGGTTTGCGGGTCCACTGAAGGTGCGACCATACGTACTTTGCCATTCAACACTTGGCCGCTGGCAGCAGTGACTTGCACAGCTGTTCCGGGTTTGATTCGGCCAAGATCAGATGCATTCACTTCAGCTCGCCATTCCAAACGTTCTTGTCTGATGAGACGAAACAACTCGGTGCTTGCATCAACCACGCTGCCCACAGTCGCACGACGGGAAGAAATGACACCCGCATCAGGTGACCTCACTTGGGTCTGCGATAGCCGAACGGCTTGTAATTGGACCGCAGCGCGCGCTGATTGAACGCGCGCCTGTGCGATGGCATCCGCTGCCAGTGTTTGGCTCAACTGGGCATTGCTAAAAAACCCCTGCTGCTGCAGTGATTTCGCACGATCGCTTTGCGCCTTGGCATCCAAGGCACTCGCAGTTGCCTCTGCCAAACTGGCTTGAACTTGCGCCAACTCGGCTTGCAACGTGTCAGACTGCAGCACAGCCATCACATCGCCGAGCTTGACACGGTCGCCCACATTGACCAGTACTTCTGTGATTTTGAGGCCAGTGACTTCAGCGCCAATGATGGCTTCTTGCCATGCTGCAATAGAGCCATTGGCCAAAATACGCTGACTGATGTCGATCTGGGTGGGTTGGCTGACATTGACCGTGAGCGCGGGTTTTGTTGCCGGTCCTGCTGCTTTTGCTCGATCGTCAGCTGCGTTGACAAAAAGGGCCACAGCAGCCAATGCGACACCAATGACTGTTTTCATAGTTCTATCCCTTGTTCGCTTGAAATTGGCATTTTAGAAGGGACGATCAGCTCGAAACCCAAACGCCCTACAATCGAGTGTTGTTTCAAGCGCCCGATTTGGGCTTCAATTTTTAATTAGAGAACACTGAGTACATGGCAAAAGAAGAAATGATCGAAATGAAGGGTGTTGTGCACGAGGTCTTGCCCGACTCTCGTTACCGCGTCACTCTGGAAAACGGTCACTCACTGATCGCATACACCGCAGGCAAAATGCGCCTGCACCGCATTCGCATCATCGAAGGCGACAAAGTCACGGTTGAACTTTCCCCATACGACATGAACAAAGCCCGTGTGACGTTCCGTCACATCGAAGGCAAGCCACCAGGCGGCCCAGCCGTCAAACGTCGTTTTTAACCGAACCGCTTTTCGGTAATTTGGCATGTACTTGCCTGCACAGTTCAATGCCAAAGATGAGGTTCATGCGCTCGCTCTGATGCGTGCGCATCCGTTGGCAAGCTTGATCAGTACGGATGACGATGGGTTTCCAGTTGTCACGCACATCCCCCTTCATTTGACGCAGCAAGACGGTCATCATGTGCTGCTAGGGCACTGCGCCAAAGCCAACCCCCACTGGCGCTATTTGCAGGCGCGTCCTCAGGCCTTGGTCACGTTCATGGGTCCACAAGCTTATATGTCCCCCCAGGTCTATCCCGACCTCACCCGTGTGCCCACTTGGAGTTATTTGACCGTGCATGCCAGAGTGGCGGCTGTTTTGGTGCAAGAGCTGCCAGCCAAAGATCGCTTACTCAAGCCACTCATAGGTGACCATGAGCCGCCCTATGCAGCGCAATGGCGGGGTTTGAATGAAGACTATCAACACAAAATGCTCAATGCCATCGTGGCGTTTGAGCTGCGCATCACTGAGCTGCAATGTGCGATCAAACTCAACCAACACCGGCCCGAATCTCACGCGGCTATGCACGCCGCATATGCTCAAGGTACATCGGATGAACAAGCCTTGGCTGAATGGATGGTCAAGCTTGGCATGGTTCAGCCATGACAACGGCTCATTCGCCTGAAGACATTGGGTTTATGCAGCTGGCATTGCGCCAAGCGCAAGCCGCGGCTGATGCAGGCGAAGTGCCCGTGGGTGCCGTGGTGGTGAGGGCAGGGCAGGTGGTGGGTGTGGGGCATAACGCGCCGCTGACGCATCACGATCCTTCGGCGCACGCAGAAGTCAAGGCCATCCGTGCAGCCGCCCAACTGTTGGGCAACTACCGGCTAGATGACTGCACTCTGTACGTGACGCTCGAGCCCTGTGCCATGTGCAGCGGGGCAGCCCTGCATGCGCGTTTCAAGCGCGTGGTGTTCGGCGCCCACGAGCCTAAAACAGGTGCTGCGGGTTCGGTGCTCAACTTATTTGAACTTCCACAAATCAACCATCAAACTCAATTGACAAGCGGCGTATTGGCAGACGCATGTGCGAAGTTGCTGCAAGATTTTTTTGAACAGCGCCGCGCTCAACAACAGCTCTCCAAAGTACCTTTGCGCGAAGATGCTTTGCGCGCACCTGAGGCTGCATTTGAGAACTTGGATGTGCCGCGAGCCCTGTCGCGTTTCACAGCTGATTTGCCCGCTTTACAAGGTTTGCGCTTGCATTGGTTTGACAATCGCACAGCGTGTTCAACGCACGCACAAGCTGCACCCCATGTGTACTTGCATGGGCTTCAAAGCTGGAGCGTTCAATATGCGCTGCAGCTGCAATCGGCCGAGCCTGTGATTGCCTTGGACTTGCCAGGCTTTGGCTTGTCCGACAAGCCCAAAAAAGTTGCCGCCCATCGCTTGGCGTGGCACGCGCAAGTGTTGCGCGAATTCATGGCGCATGTGCAACCAGCACCTGCGGCATTGCATGCACCCCAAGAGATGGCGCAATTGTTAGCAGGCTTATCCCTGCCGATCTATTGGGTTGAGACGCCTATGCTGCCTGCTGTCTTGCGCGATGCGCCTTATCCAGATCCTGGGCATAAGGCAGGGCCGCGTGCTTTGAGCGCACTCTTGGCTACGCCGCCCCCCCAACGAAGTTATACATGACCCACACCACACCCCCTATCGGTTACGACGTGAAGTTTCAGAGGGTAGGTGTAGGAGGTGGGGCAGATTTACAAATTCGTTCGCTGCTGGATAAGCAGCAGTTCTATGACCCAATGGGGTTGGCTTTGGATGCAGGTATTTCATCGGCCACTTGGCCTTTGTTTGGTTTGGTGTGGCCCTCAGCGCAAAAGCTCGCTGACTTGATGCAAACGTGGGAACTTAGAGGCAAGCGCGTGTTAGAACTGGGCTGCGGCTTGGGGCTTGCCAGCCTTGTGGTGCACCGCCGCGAGGGCAACATCACTGCCAGCGATTGTCATCCATTGACAGAAATCTTCTTAAACACCAATGTCTTACTCAACAACTTACCCCCTTTGCACTACGAAACTGGCAACTGGGGCAGAGTGAACAAAGGTTTAGGGGCATTTGATTTGCTGATTGCCAGTGATGTGTTGTACGAGCGCAATCACCCTGCCCAATTGTCTGGCTTCATTCAAGAGCATGCAGCTGAGGGGGCCGAGGTGCTGATCGTGGATCCCAACCGAGGCAACCGCAGCGCGTTTCACAAAGACATGGCCAATATGGGCTTTGGCGTGTCAGAAATCATCATGAACGAGCCTTTGCAAGACCTCAGCGCTTATCGCGGACGCTTATTGCATTACAAGCGCGGCTAATCTGAAACCTGTCAAGATTTCCCGCGACAATGCGGTTATGGCACACATCTATATTTACTCTCCCAGCGGCGCTGTGCGCGACAAACCAGCATTCAAGCGTGGTTTAGCTCGCCTGAATAAACTCGGACACGAGGTCGAGATCGACCTAGATGCGCTGAGCAGCCATACCCGATTTGCAGGCGACGATGAAACCCGCTTGGCCGCCATTCACCGCGCTGCAGACAGCGGCGCCGATGTGGCCTTGATTTCGCGTGGTGGCTATGGACTCACTCGAATCCTGCCAGGAATCCGCTACAAACAAGTTGCCAAAGCCATCTCAAACGGCACGCAATTTGTAGGTTTGAGCGACTTCACAGCTTTTCAAAATGCACTGTTAGCCAAAACGGGTTCAGTCAGTTGGGCAGGCCCTGCTTTGGGAGAAGATTTTGGTGCCGCTCAACCTGACGACATCATGGAAGCTTGTTTTGATGACATGGTCAGCGGGCAGGGCGAGGGGGCAGGATGGCAGCTATCTAAAACTTGCGTAGCAGCCATTGATCAACGACGTCCTGGTGTATGGGCCCACGATGCTGTGCTGTGGGGTGGTAACTTGGCTGTCTTGGTTTCTTTGCTGGGTACGCCCTATTTCCCATTGATTAAGCACGGTGTGTTGTTTTTAGAAGATGTGGGTGAGCATCCTTATCGAATTGAACGCATGCTCACGCAACTCTTGCACGCTGGTGTGTTGGCGCAACAAAAAGCCGTTGTTCTTGGTCACTTCAGCAATTACAAACTCACATCCCACGACAAAGGCTTCCAGTTGAAAAGCGTTGTTGATTGGTTACGCACGCAGATTAAAGCGCCCGTGTTGACGGATCTACCCTTTGGTCATGTGGCTACCAAGCTGTGTTTGCCGGTTGGAAAAAAGATTAATTTGGTGGTCGAAAATCGTGATGCCTTGCTGCTTTGGGCCCATAACCATCATTGACCGCGTTGTTTTTAAATGCATACGATGTGTATTATGTAAAGTTAATAAATCAACAAAGTTCGACCTAAAAAAGTCGACTCAGTTTGTCAGATTGTCTAAATTACTCGGTTTGATCGCTGCGCTGACATGGTCAGTTCCGAAAATTTTGGTATTGATGATCAGTGCCTCTTCGTAGTATTGCTTGGCTAATTTGTAATTGCCTAAATTGATTAAGAGATTGGCGTAATTGTTGAGTGTCGTTGCCACATCCGAATGCGCGCTGCCTACAACCGCTTGCTGGATTCTGAGCGCTTGACTGTAGAGTTTGTCGGCTGTTTGCCACTGCCCTAAATCGACAAATATATTAGCTAACCCTTGCATCGACTGAGCAGTGTGTGGGTGCTCGAGTCCCAACACCTTGCTTCTAACTTCCAAAGAACGTTCATAAAATGGTTTGGCTTTATCAAAATTCCCCAGTTCAGAATGAAAATTGGCCAGTGCAAACAGGGTGTAAGCTGTCAGTGGATGCTCTTCACCCAAGCTATGAGTTCTCAAAAACAATGCGCGATCCAGCAACTCTTGTGCTTGTGTAAATCGGCCTTGGTCCAGACACAGCGCTGCCATGCCATGCATATTTTGTGCAATCAGTGGGTGGTTTTCACCCAAAATACTCAGCCTGATATTGAGCGACCGTCTGTGGAGCATTTCAGCTTCATCAAACACTGCTTTATCACTCAAAAGTTGCGCTAAGCCCTGTAAGGTGTGTGCAGTATCGAGGTGCGTTTCCCAACCAAATCCGTCCTCATAAATGGACAACGCTTGGCGATAAAGCGTTTCAGCATGTGCGTAGTCACCCTTGAAGCGAACCAACGCACCAAGGTTAGACAAAGCCGCAGCGGTGTCGGGGTGGTAATTGCCACGTTGTTTTAAAAACACCTGCAGGGCTGCTTCTTGGAGCTGCTCTGACTCTTTAAATTTACCTGCCAACTCCAACAAGATCGCCAAATCATTTTGGGTAATGGCGGTATCTAAGTGCTCAGGGCCAAGTTGCTGCATGCGCAGACTTAGTGCACGCCTATATGCAACATCCGCCTCCTCATATTCACCGATTTCTTTCATCAAAAAGGCTAATCATTAAGTGTGGAAGCGACATCAAGATGGTCTTTGCCCAACACTTTCTCTCGCAGCTCTAAGGCATTTGTTAACAACGCCTTGGCAGCGACAAACTCACCCTGATCCCTCAGCAAACGAGCCAAATCATTTTCGGTAGAGGCCTTTTCCAGACGCAACTCACTGAGATTCAAGTCGCAGTCACTCAAACTTTTCTCAAACAATTCTTTGGCACGCCCGTAGCTGCCAGAGTTTTTCAATGCATTGGCCACATTGTTTTGTGATCTCACCCGCAGCGCCAATTCATTGGGATGAAAAGTCTCCACAATGCTCAGAACCTGCACATAAACCATCAAGCTCAGTTCAATTTTTCCGTGATGACTCAAGTAATGTGCGTACTCATTGAGTGCCGTGATGCTTGCCAAACTGCCATCTACAAAATCACAAAGTCTAGTCAGATGGGGTAGCCACGCCAGCACCTGTTTTCTAAATGGCGTGTTTGTATCATCAAGGTACTGTGACCACAAAAAGTTAGCTAAATCGCTCGTGCGTGAGTCGCCGATGTGAAACGCTTGACTACGGTTTTCATCACTCAGCCACTCAGCCAGCATGTCTGGCACAAAGAAAATTTCACCCTCAGATACCTCGACAAAATCATGCACAACTTGCATGGTGCGGTCCATGTCATCTGTGGATAGTCGCATCATATGTGCTGCCATTTCTAGAGGCAGTGGCCCATGACAAGCCACCATCAGCGCCAAAAACTCCCGAACGTGCTCTGGATAAGTTTGATCACCAAACGTTCGCTTAAATAACGCAAAAATATCGTGGTCGTTCATGGGCTATTCCGTCCCAAACTTGCACTGGCTATCAAATCCAGCTAAAGCAAAGGCAAGAGTTGTAATAAGCCAAGAGTTAAGAATTTGGAATCGTTATCCAAGCCACTGGGTAAAGCTTGCCAAAGCGGTTGCAGCACAAAAGAAGACGTCGACCCAAGGCTGGCCAAGACCTCGGGACTCAAGACATACCAAATTTGCCGCGTGCCCTCGGTATTGACTTGACCCGCACGAACCCAATCACTGTCGGGCTTTAAAAAAAACACGCTGTCATTGACTCGCAGTTGCAAATCTGTTCTCTGTTTGAAGTATCCCAACCAAGAGGCCTGCCCTTCTTGCAACGCATCGGGTTTAACAACCAGCAGCAACTTCATTTGTCCCTCAAAACGAGCCAAAGCCACAGTCAAAATGGCGCTGCTACTCACCTGTCTTTTAGATTGGAATGCCAACTTTTTGCCACCTGTTGACGTCTCCATTTTCCACAAAGAAGCGGGTGCTGAGACACGGCTGATATCTGTTTCAACCCCCCACGATTTGCGGTTGTGTGCTGCAATGAAAGTGACTTTGCCGGGGTCGGTCATCAGCGCTTGATCTAACAGGTTGCGACTGACGTTCATGGCGTCCATGTACTTGCCTAAGGTGGCCGCAATTTTTTGAGTTTGTATCGGGTCCAAGTTATTGTCTTTACCTCGGAACTGATGGACTCCAAAATCTGCTCGGCTCGCCACCACTCGTTGTGTGCCACCAAGAAATGTATAGGCGCATGACGAGATGCATTTTTTAAAGCCCACTTGATCTTTGAACCCATGGCTACCAAAGGTTGACGCATCAGCCACATAGGTATTGAATTCACGCGCGCGGATGTACTGCCCCAACATCAAACCACCTAGCAAATCTCCCCCAGGGCTTTGCAAAATAATGGTGGTGCCTTTGGGCAAGTCTGCACCCATGGTGGCGAGTGCCTCGGCACTTTGCCGCTCAATTTGCCCCACGGCCAATACATAGCTGTTCCCACCCATGGGCAAGGGTTCTTGCAAGCAAACAGCCTCGGGTGGTGCTGAAGTTGAAGGGTTGTCGCACAAGGCGATGCGTTGGAATGACATGCTCGGCACATCGGCCGCATGTGCAGCGCTAAAAATCAGCGCAATAACTAACCACTTAGCGTTCACGGAATGCATTTTCTTTGACGCCCACAATCGGCTTCATCAAATATTGCATCACTGTTTTGTTGCCCGTGATGATGTCGACTTGGGCTTGCATACCAGGAATGATCGGGAGCTTTTTGCCCAACGAGTTCATCACGGAGGTCTTAGTTTCGATGCGCGCCAAATAGTAATACACCGTTTGGCCCCTCTCCTCGCGCGAAATCGCATCTGCAGACAGATTGGTCACTACGCCGACCATCGATCCAAAGATCGAATAGTCATAGGCTGAAATTTTCACGTCAGCCATTTGCCCAATCTTCACAAAACCAATATCTTGCGGACGAATTTGAGCCTCGACCACCAACACATCATCCGTTGGCACCACTTCTAAAACCTGCTCACCAGGTTTGATCACGCCACCCACCGTGCTCACCAACACGCGGTTGACCACCCCTTTCATGGGGGCCTTGATATACGTTCTCTCCACACGGTCCGCCAAGGCAGGCAAACCCTTTTTGAGGGGGTTGAGCTCCATTGAGGTCTTCGCCATTTCGGCAGACACCTCACTTTTGTATTGCCGTTTGAGCGCATCCAACTTTGACCTGGCTTCATCCACGCGAGCTTCAGTTCTGATCAGCTCGAGTCGCGGCTCCAGCCCTCGCTCTACCAAACGCCTGACGATCTCTAGCTCTGAAGACGCATTTTTCAATTGACCCTCGTACACCACTTGGTCAGCCCGAAATCGTAATTTGCGGTTTTGGTACTCGGCCATTTCGAGGATGGCGTAATTCTTGGCAATTTCTAGAAAGTCTGGCGCAAACACCAAGGGCTTGTCTTCCAACTCGGCCATCAAGCGTGCCTCTTTGGCCATCAAGGAGAGCACCTGCTGCTTTTTGGTCTCAAAGTCGGCCACAAACTGAGTGGATGAAAGGGTCACCAACACTTGACCCTTCTCAACCAAATCGCCCTGCCGAACCTCAATTTTTTCAACAATACCGCCCTCCATGTTTTGCAAAACTTGCATCTTGGCTGAGGGAATCATGCGACCTTCGGCATGTGTCACCTCATCAACGTGAGCGAGGGCTGCCCAGATCACCAGCACCACGATCAAACCCACAATCGAATTGACCAACACATAAGATGCCTTATGGGGTTGCCCAATGCGCGAGTGATACAAGCCAGGCGTCTCAGAGCCAGCATCGTCATTCTCAACGCCTCTGATCAAGCCTTTGATCTTGATTTTGAGGCTTTTGACTGTTTCAAAAAAGAAAGCCATTAACCAGTCTTTCCATATCCAAAATTGTCAGACACTGCCGCACCAATTTGACCACTAGGTGCTTGCACTACAGGACTTTGCTCAGGTCCCTGGGGCCTGGGCTTCAAAAAGTCAGACTTGGGTCCATGAGCCACCAAGCGGCCTTGATCCATCACCAGCACATGGTCGATCAGCTCAATGATGGAAGATCTATGGGTGATCACCACAATGGTTTGGTTGATCAACTCCGCTTTCAAGCGCTCGATCAATGCTTTTTCACCTGGTAAATCCATCGCGCTGGTGGGTTCATCCAACAACACAATCGGCGGACGCCCCACCAAGGCGCGGGCAATCGTGATGGCTTGCTTTTGCCCACCCGACAAGCCCTCTCCCCGCTCCTTCAAGCGCAAACCATAGCCGTCAGGATGTTGAGAAATAAAGTCATGCACACCCGCCAAAACAGAAGCATCCAAGATTTCTTGATCTGACGGGTTCACACCGCCAATGGCAATGTTTTGTTTGACCGATCCCGTCATCAGCCACACATCTTGCATGACCGTGCCCACATTGCGCCGCAAATCGGCAGGGTCGAGTTGGCGGCTGTCCACGCCGTCGATCAGAATCGCGCCTGAATCGGGTTGATACAAACCCAATATTAATTTGGCTACAGTTGACTTACCAGAGCCCACCTTGCCCACCAAGGCCACGCGTTCACCCGGTTCAATTTTGAAGCTGATGTTTTGCAAGCCGTTTTCCGACTGCTCTGGGTAGTTAAAGCACACGTTTCTAAACTCAATCGAACCTTGCCACTGATTGCGCGTCAAATATGCTTGGTTTTGCTTGTGCTCACGCGGCTGTTGCATCAGCGCGGACAAAGATTTGTAGCTTGCAATCGACTGGTTGATCCGCGTCAGCAACTGTGACAACTGCGCCAATGGCGCAATGCATCGGCCTGACAGCATCGAACACGCCACAATCGCGCCCGAACCAATCATGCCGTATTGTGTCAAGTACACGCCCACCGTGACTGTGCCCACCCACACCAGCTGATTGGAAAAATTTGACACATTGCCAGCGAACTGAGCCAACATACGTGTTTTCAAACCAATCGCCGATTGATGCGCAATCACATCTTGCCAGCGACGACGCATCACCGAACCTGCGCCAATTGCTTTGATGGTCTCGATGCCTTGCAGGGTTTCAATGGCTACCGAATGTTTGGTTTGGCCATCTTCATAACTGGTTTGTGTGAGCTGCTTCATGCGAGGCTGAATCAACAAACTCGCGCCCACCACCAAGGGTATGGCCAGCAAAGGCACCAGTACCAGTGGGCCACCAATGCTCCAAATAACAAACAAAAACAAAATGGCAAACGGAATATCAATCAAAGTCGTTAAGGTGGCCGAGGTCATGAACTCGCGCAAAGTTTCAAATTCTCGCAACGAATTGGCAATCGACCCAATGGGTCCCCTGCGGGCCTTCAACTCCATGTCAATCACTTGCTCAAACAATGTGTCGGCAATCACCATGTCGGCCTGCGCACCCGCCACATCTAAAAAATAGCTTCTTAGGGTGCGAATGATGAAGTCGCAAATGAAAATAATAAACACGCCAATGAGCAGTGCAGTCAAGGTCTCCATCGCACCATTGGGCATCACTCTGTCGTACACAATCATTGAAAAGCCTGAGGTAGCCAGCGCAAAAATATTGGTCAACAGCGCGGCCAAGGCCACTTGAAAATAAATGGTCTTGGAAGCAAACAAGGGGCCAAAAAACCAATGCCCGTAACGGCCTTGATGCGTCTGTGAATCACCGTCAGACAGTTTGATAGGCTCACTCAGCACATACAGTTGGCCCGTGTACAAATTGGCTAAGGTCTGCGGTAAAAGTTCTTCTGGCCTGTCACTTTGCTCTGGTGCGAAGAGCAAAGCGGGGTGCTCTTCATTCCTAGGTAGCACCGCGGCGGCAAAGCCTTGCTCGGTACGCAAGATAAAGGGTGCATTCAGTGCCAGCACCTCATTCATCGACTGCTTAAGCCATTGGCAGCGCACGCCCAAGCTTTCAATGGCCTCGACCGCTTCATCAAATGTCCAAGGCCCTGGCATACGGGCCACCCTCGCACGTAACGAGGCTGCTGACATGTGTTTATCGAAATGTTGTAGAACCCATAAGATGCATAACTCTGTGGGATCCTGCGCTGCCTGTTTTAGGCGTTCTTCTGCAGGGGTAACGTCAATAGCCATGTGGGTTTCTTCTTAATCTTTTGAGGTCATTGAAACCAAGGTGCCCAAGTCGAACATTTTGTCCAGCTGTGCTGTCAAATGCAGCAACCTATAGCGAACCAAAATGCGATCTGCCGACGCGTCAATTAAATCCCGTCCCGCTTGGTACAAGCCCTCTTGTACCGTGATCAGGTCCAACAAAGAGCCACGGTTAAAGGCAAACTGCTCACGCACCGCGCGCATCGAATCAATCGCTGAATTAGCCGAGGCCTTGCGTGCTGCAATCAAATCTTCGTTGTTGCGAATTTCAGCTTGGCTTTGACTCAATACCTTTTGGTATTGGCGCATGCCCGATTGAAACTCCTCCCAAGCTTGCTGTGATTTGTACATCGCTTCGTTTTTTCGGGCAGTGTCGGCACCCCCTGTATAAAACTCGTACTTGAGTTGCAACACCATCGACGAGTTGCGACTTGGCGAATCTGCGGGAATGGTTGGCCCGTTCACCCCGTTGATGTTGTTGCTATAGACAAGTTGAAGACTGGGTAAAGCTTTGGCAGCCACGCTCTTATAGTCTTCCAAAGAGGCATCACGCAAGCGTGCCAGTTGTTGCAAACCAGGGTAGGCATTGGCTAATTCTTCTGCATTGGTGTTCAAGCCCTCAATCGCAAACTCATGCAAGGGGCCGTTCACAATGTCTCTGGCAGTCACGCCAAATGCTTCTCGATACGCTGACTCGGCATTGCTCAGGCGCGTTTCCATCAAACTGATGTTTGACAAAGCCTCTGCGTACTTGGACTCGACCCGCACAATGTCAGCCTTGGTGCCGCCGCCTAGCTCGCTTCGCTCTTTCACCAACTTCACCACAGACAAACGTGAATTGGCATTTTGGCGGGCTAACTTGAGTTGCGCCTTCGCACGCTCAAGGTCCACAAATACAGAGATTGTTTTCAGGGCATATTCTGACTTTTTGGAGTTCAGCAATTCCTGCTGAGCCAATAGGCGCGCCTCGCCTGCGCGCACACCGGACAATGCAGATCCAAAGTCAAACACCAGCTGGCTGATGCTGAAACCATAATTTGAACCTCGTCGGTCATATGACTTCGACCCATCAATGTAAGGGTCACGTCCAGCGTTTCTTCGGCCCGTCTCGGCCGTCCCCATCAACTGCGGCAGCATACTCGCCCCTGCCAATGACTTCGATGCCTGCGATTGCCCCACTAGGCTCGACACAATGCCCACATCAGGGCTGGCCACCACGGCCTCTTTCACTCGCAGTTTGAATTCTTCAAACGTCATGGCATTCACACTGCTCTTGTTATTTGGCAGTTCTTTGATCACCACCGAAATCAATTCCTCACCCAAGGCCGCGATGCGCGGGGGTAGATCGGTAGCTTGCGACATCGTTGTCCAGCTCGCCGAGTTATAGCGGTCAGGGTCACCGCTTTTTTGAACAACTGCAGACTCAGGCCCAGCCATTGCCAAGATTGTTGCCGTACCAGTGCTGGCGGACAATTTGTGGACTTGGTGGGGCATCACGGCATGCACTGCTTTGGGGGCTTCCTTGGCATGCTCCGCTATTAACATGGCGACCACATTTGACTGACGTGGTACATCATTCGAATATGCTTCTAACGCAGTTCTTGTCGGCGCCAACTCTGGGGTGACAGTACCCATCAATTCATCAAGCGATTTATTGTGTTTCGTGGTGGCTGCTACCGCCACGCTCACTACTTGCTTTGAGGAAGCAACTTGAAGCACGGCTGCTTTGGACACAAGTGTCGTCTCAGCTGCCGCTGACTCTGGAGGCATCACCAAACCACTGGGCAAATGCAGCAAGCTTGAAAGAGGCGCGATTTGCGCTGCCGCCGTTTGCACGGGCGAGCGCACCACTTCTGCGGTCTTAGGTGACCAGTTGGCACTCAAAGCTTTAGCTTGCTGTGAATAAGCGGTGGTTAAAAAGTCTCCCGATGTCAGCAAGGTGATCACCGCAACATACACCGCGGAATGTGCCAAGATCAATGACTTGGTGGGGGACTCCTTTTTTTCAGTTGTCGGTTTCGGTGGCATACCTGCTTTTGGCGCTGGTGCACTCACCAAGTTGGGATTCATAAACCGAGAAGCAATAGACGAGACAGCGGGCTTGGTGGCCTCAACTTGAGGTTCCATTGCGTCAAAAGGCTTGATCGAAAAGCGCGTAAAAAGCATCGATTTTTGCGAGGGCAACATGGCCGCCCATTGCTCGCTTGTTAGCCACATCAGCTGCTTATAAGTCAATGAATGCAGTTGCGGGATGGTCAGGGTTGTAAATCTTTCGGGCGGGATCGCTGTGATCACCTCCATCGACAGCGCACGAATTTCTAGACCAGTTAGTGAACTCAAATCCATGGAATCAGACATGCTTCACCCCATTTCTGAAGATACAAAAATCAAAGATGCAATTGATGGATCTTTGATTTGCGATTTAGAGTTCCAATCAAAACAACCATGGCACTGCCCTCCTGTCTTGCACGCTAAACTGAAGTTGTGCGGGTTGTCATTCAAGTTCATAACGAAATTCAGCTTTAAAAAATACAAAAAGTGGACACTTGTTGAAATGGATCAATTGTTGATCGGCACAATCTTGTTAAAGATTATGGTTGATCCATGTTTATTTTGCTGAAAACTTATTAAAGTTGACAAATTTTGATAAAAATTGCGATTTGTTGAAAATAACTATTTAATAGTGGTAGACATCGTTGCCATGCGATGAAGTCGGGTTGTATATAAAAGTATTCGCATCGTTCAAAGTATGGTGAGCTTGGGCATCTGAGAGGTTGGCATAACCGCCACCGGCCACGATGAGAATGTTGTCTAACTCAGTTCGAATACCTAGGGCGTTTTTATAAAAAAACTGGACTGACTCGACATCACGCATCAACGTCGTGCCCAACACGCTGTTGCTTGTTTTGTCGCGCAACACCATTTGCACACTGCCATCAGTGGTGGTGCTGAAACTGGCCAAAGGTGATTGGTTGCTCTGCATCGCCACGTCCAAACTGTCGTGTCTGGCATTGGCAGCACCCGCGAGGGTGTCAGTGGAGCCGATGATGACGTAGTCGCCATTGGCATTGATTTCAATCACCGTGTCTTCATTGCGCGGAATATCTGCGCCAATGAGAGTGACTTTTTTGTCTTGAAATTCGATGTATTCAATGTCATCTATTTTCAAGGTGCCAATGGTGGTTTGTGCGTTGGTGGGACTTTGCAGGTCCACCTTCACGCTGTGGCCATCTTTAAAGCCCGTGTTCGCCAAGTCATCATTCACGATGGTGAACTTGGCTTGTGCAAAGTTAGCGTCCGACAGCTTGACGGTGTCTGTTCTTAAGTTCTCCACATAGCCCAAGCCAGGGTCGCCAAAAGCATCTGGCGCACCCACCACCGTGTGATTGCCTGCCGCTTTGAGCTCGATCTGCGTGCTGACTGTGGTGTCTTGCACTGTGATGGTTGGGGTGCCGATGCTGTCGTCAACAATTTTTGCAAAGATATTGTTGTAGGCATCTCGCGTAGCGCTGAGGTTAGACAGGGTCAATTTAGAGTTGTCGCCAAAGCTCAGTTCGGTGACGGTGCTGGGCAGCGCAATGACAAGGCTGGCATCGAGGAGACTGACCGCATTAAACCCGTTGCCCCGAGCGATGCCATCAGCATCCACCGTACCTAAGGGAGAGATGGCCCAATCGCCAATAGCGCCAGGCAAAAAGGCGTTGGTGCCGTTGGCAGAGACGGCTTTTTGGTAAGTGATGTCTACCAATTGCTCAGAAGCAAAGCTTTGAATAAAGGCGTCTTTGGCCCACAGATTGAAGTTCAACGAGTCGGTGGTGGCGGCAATGCTCTGTGAGCCCAGCCGATTGACAGCGAGGTAGAAATAGTCTTCGTTGGCAACATCCACAATTTCAAAATAAGAGCTGTGGTCGTTGAGGTTGGCGGGGCTGCCAAATTGATAGGTGATGGCCGAGGTGGGACCATCAATGTCGGTGGCTTGGAATTTGAACAGGTTCAAAAACGATTGGCTAACGCCCCCAGCTGCGAGTGGCACCGCGGTACCCTCTAAATAAGTGAGCTTAATTGTTCCATTTGGTTCCAATGTGGCTGTGGTGCCAGGTACTGGTGTGACCACACTGATGACGGGGGCGTCGTTGGTGCCTGTGATGTTCAAGTTGATCGTGGTGGTGGCTTTAGCATTAAAGTCAACCACCTTCAAGGACTGCGTCGCCAACTGCCCCTCGGCAAGCTCATTGTGTGCACTGTTAGCCGTAAACTTCCACTGACCTGACTTGGAGACCGCAAATGTGCCATAGGTACCCACTGCATCGGTGGCGTCATAAGTCCAATTGGCAACGACTGCATTGGGGGCCATGGACAACAACCCCGAAGTATTCAAGCTAGAGACCGTATCGTCTTCGGTCAACGACAAACTGGGGGTGGTGAAACTAGCATACAAACGCGTGAACTCGCTCATCACGTCAGAAATTTTGTCCAAAGAGATGGGCCCGTCTTCAGCCAAGGATTGGAAAATAAATTGTGTGGCGAAAACTTTGTCGATCGAGTCAGCGTTAGTGATTTCTTGGTTCAGTTGCGCTCCCGCAATCAGTGCCGCATTGAGCTTGGACACATCGAGGCCACTGCTTTGAAATGCGTCAACCAAAGCATTCCCATTGGTCAGAATAGTTTTTTGGGCGTCAAAGCTTGGAGAGGATGCATAGTTTTTTAGCGCCGTGGTCAACTGGTTCATGACCTGCTGGGACACGGTGCTAAAGTCTTGCGCGGTGGCGGATGCACTCAACGTGGCGCTTGTAACGAGCAAGGCCACTTGCGAGGCCGCTTTTTGAACCAGCAAGGCATCTGCTGCACTGACCGACGGCGTGCCGACCAATGGGTCAAAGTCAAGATATGAAATGCCAGCAGGCAAACCCAAAGCATCAGACACCAGTTCGATGGCCTCAGACAGACCCAGAGTTGGATCTTGGTCCCTCATGGTCTGAATTAAGGTGGTGATGGGGTTGACCACGGTGGCATTGCCTGGCGCATACAGCGTGAGCGCAGAGGTGAATGCCGTATTCAATTCTTTGTCGTATGAAGTGAATGACTTATTCAATTCTTTGTCGTATAAATTGCTGGTGGCTTTAACCACAATTTTTGTAGAGGCATCGCCGTCTGGCAAGCCCGTGTATTGACCATTGGCATCGGTATAAACAGATGCGCCAATTTGCGCGTTCGTCAAGGCATTCACGCGAGAAACCATCGCATTCACAATGTGGCCATCCACCACCACACCGGCTGCATTGTCCGTGCCGCTAATGTTGACAGTGATATTTGAGGCCGTACCGTCTTGGGCATGAATGGCAAACACATCCGTCACCGTCATGCCCGCTGTTAATTCGCTGTGCGCTGAAGAAGCGGTGTAGGTCCAGGCCCCATTGGCCCCCATGGTGAGGCTGCCGTAGGTGCCTGCAAGGGTTTCAGCGGTGAATGCGTTGGCCACACCATCGATGTCAGTCGACGTCAGGGTGCCACGTGAGGTCAAAACGGCGTTTGTTTCAGTCAAGCTGACCGTGTTTGTGCCGCTGATCACCGCGGCGTCGTTGGTGCCAATAATGCCCACGGTAATCTCAACGGGCGTGCCATCGGCCGCAAATACCTTGAACACATCAGACACCCTCTGCCCAGCCGCTAGCTCGTCATGCGCTGAAGAAGCGGTGTAGGTCCAAGTTCCGTCAGCCCCCATGGTCAAACTGCCATAAGTGCCAACCACGGTCTCGCCAACGAAACTCTTGCCGTTGGGGGGCACGAGGTTAGACGTCAAAGAACTGCTGGTGGTCAACACCGCGTTGGTTTCAGTCAAGCTGAAGGTCTTGAGTCCGCTGACGGACAGCAAAACTGGCAAAGCCTCAGCGGCCACGCTGGCACTGCCCCCAAGCGCGAGACCCAGCAAGCTCAGCGCTGAATCTAGCAACAGATTGTCGGTGGTCAACAGTGTCAAGGGTCGAGGGGTGAGGTCAACCAGGGATTCGCCCAACCGATCGACGCGGACCGTTTCCACTGGATCGCTTTCACCTGAGTCTGCGATGGTGGTTTGCGAGGCAGTGCTGCCAATGGCGGTGTTGGGAGGGGTGATGCCCATCTGCGCGGAGGTATTGAGACCCAACGCACTGGAAAGCGCAGCATCAGGCAAGGCATAAGCTTTGCCTGCATTGGAGAACAGACTTCTTAAATCATCCGAATTGCTGATTGGGGTAAGTAGTCCAGAGGTCTCAGCCTGTGCCGTTTGGGTGTGGGATAAGTCGGCCGTTTTTTGAGGCGCGCCTGGCTTATCAATCGGCTCGACAACAGGTGATGTGGAAGGCGTTAGAAAATTTTTAAAAAACAAACCCGTGGCAAGGCCCAGCAAAAGTGTTTTTGCTGGCGAGTCTTTGGCAATCTGAAGCAATTTGGAGTTGTTCTTTATCCTTGCATCAGTTCCTATGGCTCTTTTCTTGTCGTCAGGATCTTTCATGCATGTGGTATCGGAACTAACAGGGTTTATTTAAATACTAACTAAATTATAAGATTTTCGAAATTGCAAGACGCAGAAACTTGCTTTACTGATGGCCCTTCCCTAGGGATGTCATCGAGCTTAGACGACGTGCCACACGAACAATACTACTGAGCCTGCGCGTCTTTAATGGGGTTTTGGACAAACCAAGCCTCAATGAAAGCTTGGATGTACATCGCACTTTGCTGGTGGTTTTTTGACAAAGCCATGTCCAAGGCGGACGCGTTATCGGTGTTCACCAAGGTTGGATCCGCACCTTCTTCTAACAGCAGTTTGACTGCAAGCGGTGGGGCATAGAAAGCCGCCATCATCAAGGGCGTAGTGCCGTTATCGGCCTCGGCATCGATATAAGCATCGTTATCCAACAACAAACGCATCATGTCGCGGTGCCCACGCGAAGCAGCGTAATGCAACGGTGCCCACCCCGATTTGTTCACATCTGCCCCTTGCTCTATGAGAAGTTTTGCGAGCGGCAATTGGTTATGAATGGCCGCCAACATCAAGGCCGTTTCGCCGACCGAGTTTGGGACATTGACTTTCGTTTGAGGATGCTTAGCCAAAACCAAGGCGCACTGAGGGGCCTCAGATTGCATGGCCACGATCAAGGCAGGAATGCCTTTTTCATTGGGTGTGTTGGGATCAAAACCACGTGCTAGCAGATTCGCCACGACCTCAGGCTTGTCAAAATGTATAGCCTTGAAAAAATCTTCGTAAGAGCCAGCGTTGGATAGAGAATATCCAATAAAAACATATAGATATACGATATATTTAAAGTAATTTTTCATTTCAAAACTGCGTTGAAAAGTTGGTCGAAATTATGGCTGGTGGCCTCAGCCACGACTTGCACGGTCAAGCCTTTGGTTTGGGCAATTTGCTGGGCCACAAATGGCACATAAGACGGGTTATTGGTTTTGCCGCGATGCGGTACAGGGGCCAAATAAGGGCTGTCGGTCTCGATCAATAAGCGATCCATGGGCACGAACTTGGCCACGTCACGTAAGTCTTGGGCGTTTTTGAAGGTCAAAATACCCGAGAAAGAGATATAAAACCCGAGGTCCAAACCCGCACGGGCGACCTCAGCCGTCTCGGTGAAGCAATGAAACACGCCACCAGCGCTGCCTGCCGAGCCGTTTTCGCCCTGCTCTTTCAAAATTGCGACCGTGTCGGCTGATGCGCTTCGGGTGTGGATGACCAAGGGCAGTTGGGTTTGCTGAGCCGCTTGAATGTGGATGCGAAAGCGGTTGCGTTGCCATTCCATATCTGCCACCGTGCGCTCGCCCAAGCGGTAGTAGTCAAGGCCAGTTTCACCAATACCCACCACTTTGGGGAGTTGGGCGCGATTCAGCAAGTCATCCAGCGTGGGCTCTTGGACGCCTTCGTTGTCGGGGTGGACCCCCACGGTCGCCCAAAAATTGTCAAATTGGGTCGCCAAGCTGTGCACCTCGGGAAAGCGCTCAAGCGTGGTGCTGATGACCAAGGCGCGCGTGACCAGGGCTTTGGCCATTTCGTCGCGGATGGCATGGATATTCTCAGCCAGTTCAGGAAAGTTCAAGTGGCAATGGGAATCGGTGAACATGGTTGTCTAACTCAGTATTTGGCACGTAAGGCGGTTTGTGCTCGTGCCGCCAAGGCCTCAAACATCAAGCCAGCGTTGTAAGGGTGTTCAGCGGTGCGCGCAGCCACCATCAGATCTTTGGACCATTGGGTGAGCGAACTGAGGGTGCCCGCCACAGGCAAGTCGTCCGTCATAAAAAACCGAGGCCCAGCACCCGTGCGCTGGGCCAGCAAGTCGTGGCAAAGCTTTTGCAGCATCGCGATGGCTTGCGAAGGCGTGGCGTCAGACAAAGTGCCCACATCGCCACGCATCAACGCTTGCGGCAGACCCGCCCAATGCGCAGCCTTGAGGCCTGCCTTGGCAAGAGCAAGGGCGTCCTCGGGGCGACCGCCTGCCGCGCGCAACAACACGGCCGCATCTGAGCTGGTCAGACCTTGTGACGACAACCAGCTTAAAGCTTCGACCTCAGTCGGCCAAACCATGGTGTGAGTTTGGCAACGGCTGCGGATGGTGGGCAGCAACTGATGGGCGGCTTCACTGGCCAGCACAAATCGGCATTCGCCTGGCGGTTCTTCTAGGGTTTTGAGGATGGTGTTGGCCGTCACATGATTCATGCGCTCGGCGGGGTAGACCAGCACCACTTTGGTGGCACCGCCAGAGCGCGTGAATTGGGTAAAAGCCACCATCTCACGGGCTGCTTCGACACGAATTTCTTTGCTGGGCTTGCGTTTTTTGTCGTCGAGCTCTTTTTGGGTTTTTTCGTCAAGAGGCCAGTTCAACGCAAGCGCCAAGGCCTCAGGCATGAGCGTGCATAAGTCCGCATGGGTGCGTACATCCACCGCGTGACAGCTGCGGCACATACCGCAAGCACCCTGAGCAGTGGGCGCATCGCACAGCCAAGCGCGAGCCAGCGCCAAGCCGAGTGTGTATTGTCCCAAGCCCGACGGGCCTTGCAACAGCCAAGCGTGACCGCGACGCGCGAGCAAGCTGGTGAGCTGACCTTGCAGCCAGGGGCTCAGGACCAGGTTGGGGGAGGATGAGGCGGCTTCGGTCATGCGGCACTCGCCGTTAGCCAGCCGCGCTGCACAAAGTTTTGATGCAATTGCAGCCACACGGCTTCACGGGTTTGGGCGGCGTCTAGGCGCACAAAACGTGGTGCATCGGCTTGGGCACGCGCAGCGTAACCGTCCGACACGTGTCGAAAGAACTCGATAGGTTGGGCCTCAAAGCGGTCGGGCACGCGGGCACTGGCAAGACGAACTGCGGCAATGGCCGGATCGAGCTCAAACCACACCGTCACATCGGGTTGGCGTAAGTCCAGCGAGGCGCTGTTCGCCGAAACCGCAGAAATCGCTTGCACCCATTGTTCGAGTTGTCGTAACACGCCCAAGTCAAAACCACGACCACTGCCTTGGTATGCAAAAGTGGCGTCGGTGAACCGATCGCACAGCACCACCTCGCCGCGCGCCAGCGCAGGTTCGATCACTTGCTGGAGGTGGTCGCGTCGTGCAGCAAAAATGAGCAGCGACTCGGTCAGTGCATCCATCGCATCATGCAGCACCATGTCGCGCAGTTTCTCGGCCAAGGGCGTGCCACCGGGCTCGCGGGTGAGCGTGACGCTTCGGCCCTGCGCCTTGAAAGCAGCTGCCAAGCCCTCGATATGCGTGGACTTGCCAGCGCCATCGATGCCCTCAAAACTGATAAATAGACCGGATGTTGTCATAGCGCGCTATTTTGCCTGCTCGCCTAGCCTGGCATGTATCACTGCCCTGCCCCAGATGAAGCCCCAGACATGGCCCCAGATATGCGGCGCTGGTAACGGTTGACGCCGGCGTTGTGCTCTTCCAGCGTGGCGCTGAAGTGGCTGGTGCCGTCACCTTTGGCCACAAAGTAAAGTGCGTTGCTGGGTGCGGGCTGCACTGCGGCTTTGAGCGCATTGCGCCCAGGCATGGCGATGGGCGTGGGAGGTAAACCTTTTCGGGTGTAGGTGTTCCACGGATGGTCGTTGCGCAGGTCGGCGCGTCGCAGGTTGCCGTCAAAGCTATCAAACATGCCGTAAATCACGGTGGGGTCAGTTTGCAGCGGCATGTCGATGGCCAAACGGTTGTGAAACACGCGGCTGATGGTGGTGCGGTCGCTCTCGCGGCCTGTTTCTTTTTCAATGATGCTGGCCAAAATAAGCGCTTGGTCGATGGTTTTGATTTGGATATCAGATTGGCGCTGCCCCCAAGCGGCTGCCAGTTGCTTGGTCATGGCGTTGGCAGCACGTTGCATCACATGCAGCTCAGATGTGCCTTTGCCATAGGTGTAGGTATCGGGGAAGAAACGGCCCTCAGGGGCCACGCCCGGCATGCCCAGCTGCGCCATGAGGACCTCATCGCTGAGTTCTTGGGTGTCGTGCTTGAGGCCGTCAGCTTTGGCCAGTGCCGCACGGAATTGACGAAACGTCCATCCGTCAATGAGACTGATCGCTTTGAGGCTTTCCTCGCCTCGGCTGAGTTTGCGCAGCAAATCTAGCGGGGTGGTGCCTTGGCTGAGTTCATAGCTTCCTGCGCGCAGCTTACGCGACTGGCCACTGGCACGAAACAAGGCATACAGCAGGACAGGTTGAACGTCTACACCAGCATCCGCCACAGCTTGAGCGATGCCGCGCACTGTGGTTTGCGGGGCGATAGAGAGATCAACGGTGTCGCTTGACAGGGGCATGGGTCGGTAGACCCAGTACCCCGTTAACGCCGCAGCGAATAAAGAAAATAGGACCACTGTCCACAAAAAACGTTTGAGCACAACCTATTTCCTTCATTTGGTGCACCCCATTTTTTGTGGGATCGCTCAAAAATTATATCGAGCGATCAGCCGTCCAAACTCAATCGACGGCAAGGCTCACAGCGGCTCCAAGCGCAATGGCACCCACAGGAATAACCCAGGTGTTGGCCTCAGTGGCTTGTTTCTGCGTCAAGGCCTGCAAGTTTTGCATCTGATGCCGCAACCGCGCATCAATGATTCGAATGGCACCAAACTCAGATTTAAGGGTTTGGGTCATTTGAAGCAAGGACGCTTTGGCCACCCTTGTGATGACGCTGTCCCCACGTTGTTTGAGGAGTTGGCCAATGTCATGCAAGTTAGTAGCCGTCCATTCATCATTGAATTTATTCAAGGCTCTTTGCGTTAACCACTTACCCGCGTGTCGGGTGACACGGGGTGGGCAACCCACCAATACCCATTTAGCGGCAGTCGCATCTTCCAGCAAGGGCAAGACTTGGTTCATCGCATGTGTTTTATCGTTGACAAAAATGACGAAAGTTTCCATGGTGATCTCCTTTGTGTGAATGCGTTTTATTAGACAGTTTCGAGAATGGACGAGGTTTGTCCTTTGGTGGATGGGCGCTTGCTGTTGATCCAACTCACCACAACAATGGTTGAGATGAACAAGCCATGGACACACCAATAAAAAACATCATGACCCCATGAGTCGAACTCAAGGATTTCGCTAATTAATATTTCTTTGACGACCATCTGTGCCGCTGTAAAAGCTAACACCGCCCCACCCGCAGGAATAATCAAGGGCCAGCGTTCGACCATTTTGAGCACCATCTGGCTACCGAACACGACGATGGGAATGCTGACCATCAGCCCAATTGCCACCAACTCAAACGAGCCATTGGCGGCACCCGCGACGCCCAAAACATTGTCAATGCCCATCAGTGCATCAGCAACGACGATGGTTTTCATCGCGCCCCAAAAGGTCATGGCCCCCACGTCATCATGCGTTTCGTTCCCATCGTTTGAGATGAGTTGGTAGGCAATCCACATCAAGCCCAAACCACCGATCAGCATCAGGCCTGGTATTTTGAGCAACCAAACCACAGCAAAGGTCATCAGGGAGCGGACAACAATCGCGCCGACGGTGCCCCAAAGAATGGCTTTTTTCTGGAGTAAGGGGGGGAGTTTTCTGGCGGCAAGCGCAATGACAATCGCGTTGTCACCGGCTAAAACCAAGTCGATCAAAATGATGGCAAGCAATGCCCACCACCACGGCGCTGTAAACAGTTCCATAGCAAAACCTTTAAATAAATCGATCAAAGCTCTTCCATGAGAAGAGCGAGAGATCGAAGGTCTTGCTTAGCTTGTAATAAATCAGTTATGTGCCCAACCCGCCGGAAGCCTAGGCTTCGTATTGACGACTGGTTGATCGTGACATGTGGCCAAGGCCAAAATCTGAACATGTGACGATTGAGCTACTCCCCATCGATAAGTTCAGTTTATTGTGTAAAAAGATTTATCGCTATTCCCCCATGATTTATGTGGCGATGTATCGGGATAATGGATGCATGACCTCAGATATTTCGTCCATTCAATTGCAAGGCATTGCCCCCCTGCCCCATTTGGGCATCATCCGCGCTGAGGGTGCAGATGCGGCCAGCTTTTTGCACAACCAAATCACCAACGATGTGCTGTTGATGCAAGACGACCAGTGCCGCTTGGCTGCATTTTGCAATGCCAAAGGCCGCATGCAAGCGAGTTTTGTGGTTTACAAGCGATCAGCAGAGGAACTGCTGCTGATTTGTCGCAAAGACTTGATGACGCAAACCATCAAACGCTTGTCGATGTTTGTACTTCGCGCCAAAGCCAAGCTAAGCGACGCCACAGAGGCGTTTGAGTTGTTGGGTTTGGCGGGCAACACGATCGGCCAAGCCTTACTTGGCAGTCCTTCAGCCGCAACAGAAGCACTTGAGCCTTGGCAACGCCACACCTTGGGCGATGCGGATGTGCTGACCCTCTACCCCGCTTTGGGCCAAGCACGCGCTTTGTGGCTGGCGCCCAAAGAGATGGCCGCACCCACTGGCGTAGCCCTCAGTCCCGAGCGCTGGCAAGTGGGCGAAGTGATGAGCGGCATTGCTTGGGTCGAACTTGCCACCTTCGAGGCCTTTGTGCCGCAAATGCTCAACTACGAATCGGTGGGAGGGGTGGACTTTAAAAAAGGTTGTTACCCTGGCCAAGAAGTTGTGGCGCGCAGCCAGTTCCGAGGCACCCTCAAGCGACGTGCCTTCATTGCACAGAGCCCTGTGCCCATGGCAGCGGGTCAAGAAGTGTTCTCCAGCTTAGATGCCACACAGCCTTGTGGCTTGGTGGCTCAAGCGGCTAGCGAGGGGGCTTGCCATGTAGCGGTTGTTGAGTTGCAGCTGAACGCGACTGACAACAGCACGCTCCATTTAGGGGCCGCCCAAGGCCCCACATTGACATTGCTGCCATTGCCCTACCTGCTGCGCAACGATATCTAAGCTCACCGCTTGGTAAGCGTCATGATTTAAACCAAAGCCAAGCGCATCTCCACATGCGCAATGCCCACTTCATCAAACGGCTCACCGACCGCCACAAACCCACGAGCGCTATAAAAATGCTCTGCCGTGCGTTGGGCACTGAGGCGCACTTCTTGGTGGCCACGTCGACGGGCTTCTCTTAGAAGGGCTTGGAGCAACCGAGCGCCGTAACCGAGCCCTCGCGCCTCTTTCAACACAGCCATGCGCCCAACTTTGGCCACGCTCAAAGACGGTTGAAGCAGTCGCGCATTGCCCAAAGCTTGGCCATTTGCATCAAACAGCACGGCATGCAAGGCGGTGGCGTCCTCTGGATCCCACTCGTCTTCGGGGGCGATGCCCTGCTCTAGGACAAACACAGCCGTGCGCACCGCTTGGGCAGCGTTTTGCATCAAGGGCCAATCGCCAATTTCGATGTAGGTCATTGGCATCGCATCATGACCCAAACGCTTGCAGCAATGCCCGTGCAGCATCATTGTGCGCGGTCAGTGCCTCTGGAATCACCCGTCCCATTTGGATGAAACTGTGCACCACGCCTTTGTAAATTTCTAAGTCCACGGCGACACCAGCTAAGCGCAGATGGTCGGCATAAGCCACGCCCTCATCCAACAACGGATCGCATTCGGCCAAACCCAGCCAAGCAGGAGCGACACCCGACACATCGGCCAGCAAGGGTGAAAAGCGCGGGTCATGACGATCGACGGCATTGGGCAGGTAGTGGCTATAGAAGTACTCAATGCTGTCTTTTTCAAGCAAGAAGCCTTTGTCAAATGTGTGAGCAGACGCCATGTGCACAGGCGAGCAGCCAGGATAGAACATGAGTTGCAGTCTCAGGTCAATCCCTGCATCACGCGCTGCAATCGCCGTGGCCGCTGTCAGCGTGCCACCCGCGCTGTCCCCGCCTATGGCGATGCGCGTGGTGTCTAGCCCAAGGCTGGCGGCGTTGGCCACCAACCATTGCAGGGCATCTAGGGCATCGTTGTGCGCGGTGGGAAAGGTGTGCTCAGGCGCCAAACGGTAGTCCAGCGACATCACCACGCAGTGGGCCAAATGGGCCAAGTGTTTGCAAAGTGCTTCATGGGTTTCGGGGCTACCCACCGTAAATCCGCCGCCATGCAAGTAGAGCAACACTGGCAAATTGGGCTTGGCATGTTCGGCCCAGAGTTTGGCGCGCAGTGTTGAACCATCTCGGGTGGGCAGGTGCAGCGTGTCGTCACGCGCCATTTTTTGGGCATTCACCTCCAACACGCCAGCTCCCAAAGCGTAGGCTTTTTTGGCTTGTTCAGGTGTCAGCAGCGCCAAAGGCAGTCGGCCTGTCTTGGCAATGGCCTTCAGCACATCTCTCATGGCGGGGGTCAACAGGCTTTGCGGGTGACGTCGGTGGCTCATGTTTTATAGTGTGCCATGTCCCAAATCCTCTACCTCACCAACATCCAGATTGATTTTGGCGTGCTCGCGACCCTTGGGGTCGAGTGCGACAAGGCCAACATCAAACGCCCGCTCATCGTGACCGACCCAGGCGTCAAAGCCGTGGGTATTTTGCAAAAAGCGCTTGACGCTTTGCACGAATTACCGGTCGCGGTGTTTGACCAAACCCCATCCAACCCCACCGAGGCTGCCATTCGCGCGGCTGTGGAGGTCTACCACGCGCAGCAATGCGACGGCTTGATTGCCTTGGGGGGCGGCTCCTCGATGGACTGTGCCAAGGGGGTAGCGATTTTGGCGACGCATGACGGTGCGCTTAAAACTTACGCCACCATCGAAGGTGGCTCGCTCAAAATCACGCCCGCGGTGTCACCGATCATTGCCGTGCCTACCACCGCCGGCACTGGCAGCGAGGTGGCGCGTGGTGCGATTTTGATCGTGGACGATGGACGTAAACTGGGTTTTCACTCTTGGGCCTTGGTGCCCAAAGCGGCTCTTTTAGACCCCGAATTGACCCTCGGCTTACCCCCTGCACTGACGGCAGCTACAGGCATGGACGCCATTGCCCATTGCATGGAAACCTTCATGGCTGCGCCGTTCAATCCACCCGCCGACGGCATTGCCTTGGATGGACTGACGCGCGGTTGGGTGCACATCGAGCGCGCGACCCATGATGGGCAAGACCGCGAGGCACGTTTGAACATGATGAGCGCCTCCATGCAAGGCGCGATGGCGTTTCAAAAAGGCTTGGGCTGTGTGCATTCGCTCAGCCACAGCCTAGGTGCTGTCAACCCGCGCTTGCACCACGGCACCTTGAATGCCATGTTTTTACCTGCGGTTGTGCGCTTCAATGCCCACGCCGAATCGGTGCATCTTCAGCGCCGCATGCAGCGCATGGCGCATGCGATGGGCCTCGGCGAAATACAACACCCCCTACAAGCGGCCGAGGCGATTGCCCTGGCTATCACAGCCATGAACGTCCGTTTAGGCTTACCCAAAGGCTTGGCTGAAATGGGTGTCGAGACAGCGTGGTTTGACAAAATCATTGATGGGGCCCTGGCCGATCACTGCCACAAAACCAACCCGCGCTTGGCCACTGCGCAGGACTACCGCGAGATGCTGCAAGCCGCGATGTGAGTACGTGGCTAAGCTTCGTAAAAGGTGCCCACCACGTCGGCCGCCTCTTCTCGCAAAGGAATCAGGGCCTGATAAGCCGCTGAGTCATGCCAAGCTTGCGCATGCGCCAACGACGCAAAACGAATCGCCACGATATGACGGTGAGGACTGCCATGAGGCTGCAGATGCGGCTGCTCACCCCTGAACACCAACTCAGCCTGCCAAGGCGCTAGGGTGTCAGGCACTTTGCTTCGGTACTCGGCCCATTGAGCTTCATTTTTGACAGTGATTTGGCCCACAAAAAAAGCATGTTTCATGGCGATTCCTAGTTAAAGACGATGAACAACCGATAGATTGGGCTGAAGCAGCCAAGCCGCAAACTCCTGCGCCAATTGCTCACTGGCACCCACTGCCTCATTCCAAACCTTTACACGCCCCTCAAAGTCTGAGGCATAACTCACAAAGTCGCTGCGGTCTGGCAGCTTACGGTTGGGCAAGGTGGAGACCCATTCGGGACGGGGCGCCAAAACAATGGTGTTGTCTAAAAACGGGGTGGGCCGATGCCGCCACTTCAGGGCTTTGTCTAGCCAGCCCGGCACCACGGCTTGTTGAAAGTGGGGGTAAAGAACCAAAGGGCTTTTGGCCAAGCCGTTGTAGTTAAGGTGCAAATGGTAGTCCGTGATGCCGCCATCCCAATACGCGCCAGGGGGCGCATCGGGAATCTCGTGCACGGCTTGGAGTATGAATGGGATGGCGCAACTGGCTTGCAGCGCGGCCATGAAGTTGTACTCGTTGAGCCTGAGGTGTTGGGTCGCAAAGTCACTCGCATCAAATGGCAGCTCACCTCGGCTAGAAAACACCACGCGTTCTAACCACGCGCCCATGGCTTTGCGGTGCACGGCATTGCACAGGTAAGCGCCTGCGTAACCCAAAGGCGTCAACACCGGATGTTCGCGGTGCAAGAGGTGTTTGCCACGCGAGGTCATCACATGCAGTCGGTAGCGCGGGTGGTTCAGCACTTCGCTGATATGTCCCCCATAAAAAACTTCCAAAGTTTGGCGAAACTCCTGGCTCACCTGCTGGGCGGTGGGACGCGTTTGACCTTTGGGCACTTTGTAGTCTTGATGAATATAGTCATGCAACAAGCGGTCAAAACCTTTAACCGGCTGATCCAAACAAGCCGTGGCCATACGCCATGCGCCAATCGATGCCCCCACCAAATCAATGGGCTGCGTGCTTTGTGTGAGCCACTCGCCAAACAAAAATCGGTCGAGCGAGCCAAGTATCAAACCCTTGGGACCACCCGCCGCAGCGGGAATCACGTCGATGTGCTCGGGCTTCAAGCCATGGGTCTCAAGGTGAGCCAAGGCTTTGGGTCCAGCGAAAATCTGCAGCGCTTTCAATGGGCGGCCTTGTCCTTACTTTTTCAAACCTTGCAGTTTGGCAAACGCACTTGCCATCGCTGAACCTGCGCCCGCTTGCGGCGCTGCAACGGAGCCGCTGCTGTAGTTGCCGCCGCCGCGCTGACGGTTGTCACGACCCGCTTGCTCAAAACGGTTATCGCGTGGACCATCGCGTTTGACTGGTGCACCATCCATCTTCATGGTCAGACTGATGCGCTTGCGGGCCACGTCCACTTCCAAGACTTTGACTTTGATGATGTCGCCCGTCTTCACCACTTCACGGGCATCGCTGATGAATTTGTTGCTCAGTTGACTCACATGAATCAAGCCGTCTTGGTGCACGCCCAGGTCCACGAAAGCACCAAAGGCGGCCACGTTGCTGACCGTACCTTCGAGCACCATGTCGACTTTGAGGTCTTTGATGTCTTCCACGCCGTCTTGAAGTTTGGCCACTTTGAAGTCTGGGCGTGGGTCACGCCCTGGTTTTTCGAGTTCGCTCAAAATGTCTTTGACGGTGATCACACCCACGGTGTCGTTGGCAAACAGCTCTAGCTTCAAGGATTTGAGCATGTCAGCACGCCCCATCAGCTCGGTCACCGCCTTGCCCGTGTGCGCCATGATGCGTTCAACAGTTGCATAGGTTTCGGGATGCACCGCCGTCATGTCCAGCGGGTTGTCACCGCCTCTGATACGCAAAAAACCCGCGCTTTGCTCAAACGTTTTCGCACCCAAGCCCGTGACTTTGAGCAGCTGTTGGCGGTTGACAAACGCGCCATGGGCTTCGCGCCAACGCACCACGGCTTTGGCTGTCGTGGTGGAGAGGCCTGACACACGGGTCAGCAGCGGCACGCTGGCGGTGTTGAGGTCCACCCCCACTTTGTTCACGCAGTCCTCCACCACCGCTTCTAGCGTGCGGGCAAGCTCGCTTTGGTTCACATCGTGTTGGTACTGGCCGACGCCAATGGATTTGGGGTCGATCTTCACCAACTCGGCCAAGGGGTCTTGTAAGCGACGCGCAATGCTGGCTGCGCCTCGCAAGCTCACGTCCACGTCGGGCATTTCGTTGCTGGCGTATTCACTGGCGCTGTAGACAGACGCCCCGGCTTCGCTGACTACCACTTTGTCGATGACCAGATTGGCCTCGCGCTTGGCCGCCGCTGGCTGCGAGATGAGCTTGATGAGTTCACCGGCCAGCTTGTCGGTCTCTCGGCTGGCAGTGCCGTTCCCAATGGCAATCAGGTTCACGCCGTGCTTGTCGGCCAACTTGGCTAAGGTGTGAAGCGAGCCGTCCCAATCTTTGCGGGGCTCGTGTGGGTAGATGGTAGATGTTTCCACCAGCTTGCCCGTGGCGTCGACCACCGCCACTTTCACGCCCGTACGAATCCCTGGGTCTAGGCCCATCACCACGCGTGGGCCAGCAGGTGCGGCCAACAGCAAGTCACGCAGGTTGTCAGCAAACACGTTGATGGCCACTTTCTCGGCCTCCTCACGCAGACGGGTGAACAAGTCACGCTCTGTCGAGAGGCTCAGCTTCACGCGCCACGTCCAAGTGACACATTTGCGAATCAGGTCGTCCCCTGCCCTGGCTGAATGGCTCCAGCCGAGGTGCAAGGCAATCATGCCTTCGGCCAAGCTTGGCTTGCCCGTCTCAGGCTTGGCATGGACACTGGCCGCTGGTTCGGGCATCACCAGTTTGGCATCCAAGATTTCCAGCGCACGACCACGGAACACGGCCAAGGCACGGTGCGATGGCACGCGGCCAATCGGCTCGTCGTAATCAAAGTAGTCTCGAAACTTCGCCACGTCTGGGTTGTTTTCGTCCTTGCCTGCTGCGAGTTGACTGCGCAACAAGCCTTCTGACCACAGCCATTCGCGCAAGCGTTGAATCAAAGTGGCGTCTTCAGCCCAGCGCTCACTCAAAAGGTCGCGCACGCCATCGAGTACGGCGGCTACCGTGGTGAAATCGGCCCCCTCAATCTTTCCCGCAGGCAAGATGAATGCTTCGGCCTCCACATTTGGGTTGAGCGTGGGGTCGGCAAACAGTTTGTCGGCCAACGGCTCCAAGCCTGCTTCTTTGGCAATCATGCCCTTGGTTCGGCGTTTGGGCTTGAAGGGCAAATAAATGTCCTCCAGCTCCTGCTTGGTCGGCACCGCTTCAATGGCGCTCAACAACTCGGACGTGAGCTTGCCTTGTTCCTGAATGCTTTTGATGACCGTTGCGCGGCGATCTTCGAGCTCACGCAGATAGCCCAACCGTGCTTCGAGTTCGCGCAATTGGATGTCATCCAAGCCCCCCGTCACTTCTTTGCGATAGCGCGCAATGAACGGCACGGTGGCGCCACCGTCAAGCAGCTCCACAGCAGAGCGGACTTGTGTTTCGGAAATCTTGATTTCGTGGGCCAGTTGCCTCGTTATTTTTTGCATGGTTTCTGTGTTTTTGGCAAAGCGACGGAGTTTGCCACAAGCCGACACATGAGCAGAACTTAAAAAGTTGAGCCAGCATGGTTAAAAGTTGCAAAAATTACAAAAATGACAGCGCTTGAATTGAATTTCTAAGTATTCATAATTTCATCGCGCTTGCCTTGAACGAACACTTGCGCACAACTTAGCTTCACATAACGATTACTTAGAGCGGAATTGCGTGCTTTTGCAGTGATTTATACGATGCAAGCATGTCAAGCCATCACATTCTGCCGCGCCTATACACCCTGTGTATGGTGTGGTTGGCTGCGCTGATCTCTGGCTGCACAACGATTGGTGAGGTGGAATACCAAGCCTTCACCCCGATGAAGCCCGAGACTCGGTTGATGAATCAGGTCAAACTGACTTGGGAAGTACGCGAAGACGTGGGCGACTTTTGCATGCGCGCACAAAAGAACCAAGCCAATTTAACCCAAGTCAAACCCCTTGCCTGTGCCATGTGGGTGGCCGCGACAAATGAATGCAAAGTGGTCACGGGACCGAACCCCAACCATGTGGTGCTCGGCCATGAGGTGCGTCACTGCTTTGAAGGTCACTTTCACCGCTAGGGGTGAGATCACTCGGCTTTTTTCAAAATAAATCCGACGCGAGGGAAATGCACTTGGACTGTGCCAGCCCGAGGATCTTGACGGCGCACGGTGTAACGCGTGCGCGTGGCGGCAACCAGTTCACCCGCTGTCGGCTCCAACCCAAAGGCATCCGCCGTGATCACCACTTGACTGCCCAAAGCAATGCCATGGTGGTCAATGAAGGACTCGTGCGACATGTCTATGGGCTGACTATCGTGCGCTGTTTGGATGGCTTGGGTTGAACTGATGTCGGCGTGCGTGCCATGACCAAATGTTTCCATGCGCAGCAACCATTCACGCACATGGGGGGTGGCGTCAAAAATCCCCGCCAAATTAGGCACTTGGCGCAGCGTGTACCAGGTCGGGTGATAGGCGGAGAAGTCCGCCACAGAAGGCGCATCCCCTAATAAGAAAGGGCTGTGTTCAAGCATGTGTGACAGTCGGCGCAAATAGCTTTTGTACATGCCGATGGCATCGGCGGCCAACATACGCGGTGCGCCTCCACGCAGGGTGGTGCGGTCTTGTACAAAGGCTTTCACGTCTTCTGGTGACCAAGAAGCCAGCACGTGGGCGGCGCCTGCAGGCTGGAAGTTGTAGGCCATCGCGGTCGGAAACACCAGCGTGTCGGCCCAATGCGCCACGATGCGTGCCGTGCCTTTGATCGCTTCAGGGTAAAGCGACGGTTCAGGTGCAATGTGCTCCAGCACATCACAAATTAAATTGGAATCGCAATAGATATCTGCGCCAATTTGCATAAAGGGTGTGCGGCGGTGCCCGCCCGTCAATGCCACCACATCTGGCTTGGGCATGTACATCGGGATGGTGACGCTTTGCCAAGCTAATTTTTTGAACCCCAAGATCAAACGAACCTTTTCCGCGAAAGGCGACATGGGGTAGTGGTGAAGAATGATGTTGGACATGGTTACCTTTATTTAGTCGGTTGAAATTTCGGGGTGGGTGCTGCGGCCAACTAGTTTAAAAGTACCCGTGGCGTGTGCGCAAACCTTGCCTTCTGCGTCAAAGACGGTGCCTTCGGTGAACGCCATGTGACGGGAGCGGTGGATCAAACGGCCCTTGCCAGTGAGTGGACCTTTTGCGGGTTGCATGAACGAGGTTTTCATCTCAATGGTCACCGCGCCCATGCCTTTGTCCACACTGCGTGCTGCGGTGGCCATGGTGACATCGAGCAGGGTCATGACGGCGCCGCCGTGCGTCACATTGAAAGAGTTCAGATGCACTTCCTCAGGCGTGTAGCGCAACTCAGATTGGCCGTCTTCAAAGAACACCATCTCAAAACCGAGATGATCCACAAAAGGAATGTAGGCGCCAAAACTTTCTTGCATATTCAGTTCTCCGTGTTGTGCAAGGCTTGCCGCAGGGCAGCACCCAGCTCGGGTTGGGTGTTAAATGGGTCAGATGGGGTGTTCACAGTACTTCAAAAATACCAGCTGCGCCCATGCCGCCACCTATGCACATGGTCACGCACACGCGTTTGGCGCCGCGGCGTTTGCCTTCAATCAGGGCGTGGCCCACCAAGCGTTGGCCGCTGACCCCATAGGGATGGCCCACCGCTATCGCGCCACCGTTGACGTTGAGGCGCTCATCAGGAATGCCTAATTTGTCGCGGCAATAAAGCACTTGGACGGCAAAGGCTTCGTTGAGTTCCCACAGATCGATGTCACCCACGCTCAGACCTAGGCGTTTGAGCACTTTAGGAATCGCATACACAGGGCCGATGCCCATTTCGTCTGGCTCGCAGCCTGCCACGGCAAAGCCGAGAAATCGGCCCAGGGGCTTCAAGCCTCGTTGGCTGGCGAGCACTTCGCTCATCACCACACAAGCACCAGCACCGTCTGAAAACTGGCTGGCGTTACCCGCTGAGATCAAACCACCGGGCATAGCGGACTTGAGGTTGGCCAGGGCATCAACGGTGGAGCCCTCGCGAATGCCCTCGTCTTTGCTGACCGTGACTTGCTTGGTCATCAAGCCCATCACCTTGTCGGCAATACCGGCTTTCACCGTGATAGCGGCAATTTCGGCATCAAACAAACCCGCCGACTGCGCAGCAAAAGCACGTTGTTGGCTGCGTGCACCATATTCGTCCATGGCGTCACGGCCAATGCTGTAACGCTTGGCCACGTTCTCGGCGGTTTGCAGCATGTTCCAGTAGATCTCGGGCTTCTTTTTGTTAAGCGCCAAATCCATCAGCATGTGTTGGTTCATCTCTTGCTGCACACACGAGATGCTTTCCACCCCACCGGCCACATACACATCACCCTCACCTGCGATGATGCGCTGGGCCGCGGTGGCAATGGTTTGCAAACCAGATGAGCAAAAACGGTTGATGGTCATGCCCGAGACCGAGACAGGGCAATCGGCCATGAGCGCAATTTGACGGGCGATGTTGGTGCCCGTGGCGCCCTCGGGCAAGGCGCAGCCCATGATGACGTCGTCGACTTCGGGGGCTTCAATGCCGGCGCGCGCAATAGCGTGTTTGACGACGTGGCCACCCAAGGTCGCGCCGTGGGTCATGTTGAAAGAGCCCTTCCAGCTTTTGGCAAGCGGTGTGCGGGCGGTAGAGACGATGACAGCGTGGGTCATAGGGATTCCTTAATTCTGTGTTCAGTTGAAGGTCTTGCCATCGGCTGCGAGTTGGGCGAGCAACGGTGCTGGCTTCCAAAACTCGGCGTCATCCTGTGGGTTGGTAGCGAATCGCTGCATGGCTTGCACCACGTTGAACAGGCCGATCTCGTCGGCATAGTTCATGGGACCGCCACGGTAGATGGGAAAGCCATAGCCGCTGATGTAGACCATATCAATATCACTGGCCTTGCTGGCAATGCCCTCTTCCAAAATGTGCGCAGCCTCGTTCACCAAAGCGAAGTTCAAGCGCTGCACGATTTCTTCATCGCTGATCTTGCGAGGCTTGATGCCGAGCGATTCGCGGTGTTTGGCAATCATGGCCTCCACGTCTTTGTTGGGAATGGCGTCGCGTTTGCCAGGCTTGTAGTCGTACCAGCCTGCCCCTGTCTTCTGGCCAAAGCGGCCTTGTTCGCACAACAAGTCTGCAGTTTTGCTGTATTTGCGCGTGGGGTTTTCTGTGTATTGGCGTTTGCGAATGGCCCAGCCAATGTCGTTACCCGCCAAGTCACCCATGCGAAAAGGGCCCATGGCCCAGCCAAATTTTTCAATGGCGCGGTCCACCTGTGCAGGGGTGCAGCCTTCGTCGAGCAAGAAGCCAGCTTGGCGGCCATATTGGTCAATCATGCGGTTGCCAATAAAGCCATCGCACACCCCAGAAAGCACAGCAATTTTTTTGATTTTTTTGGCCAAGTCCATCACGGTGGCCAGCACGTCCTTGGCTGTCTCTTTGCCACGCACAACTTCAAGCAGTTTCATCACGTTGGCAGGGCTAAAAAAGTGCAAGCCCACGACGTCTTGCGGACGTTTGGTGAAACTGGCAATTTTGTTGAGGTCCAAGGTTGAGGTATTGGACGCCAAAATAGCGCCTGGCTTCATCACCGCATCGAGCTGTTTGAACACCGCTTCTTTGACGCCCATGTCTTCAAACACGGCTTCAATGACGAGATCGGCTTGACTGATGTCGTCGTAGCTCAGCGTGGTGCTGAGCAGCGCCATGCGTTCGACCATCTTGTCTTCTTTGAGCTTGCCCTTTTTGACGCGGTCTTCGTAGTTTTTCTGGAGGGTGGCAATGCCGCGGTCCAGTGCGTCTTGCTTGGTCTCCAGCAGCTTGACCGCAATGCCCGCATTCAAGAAGTTCATGGCAATGCCGCCACCCATCGTGCCCGCGCCAATCACAGCGACCGATTGAATCGCGCGCACGGGCGTATCACTGGGCACATCGGCGATCTTGCCGGCGGCGCGCTGCGCACCAAACAAATGGCGCAAGGCGCGGCTCTCGGGCGTCCACATGAGGTTGATGAACTGCTCACGCTCGAACATCATGCCTTCGTCAAATTTTTTCTTGGTGGCCATTTCCACGGCGTCCACCGCCTTGGGCGGAGCGGGATAGTTCTTGGCCATGCCTTTGACCATGTTGCGAGCAAACTGGAAGTAAGCATCGCCTTGGCTGTGTTTGCAGGGCAAGTCACGCACTTTGGGCAGCGGGCGCACATCGGCCACTTCACGGGCATAAGCCAAAGCCTCGTCCATCAAACTTTTAGGCGACATGGCCATTTGGTCAAACAGCTTTTGTCCTGGCAGCATGCTCAGCATATCGCTCTTGATGGCTTCACCGCTCACGATCATGTTCAACGCGGGTTCGACGCCCAAAGCGCGTGGCAAGCGTTGTGTGCCACCGGCACCAGGGATCAGGCCGAGCTTGACCTCAGGCATGCTGATGCTGGTGCCAGGCGCGCAGATGCGGTAGTGACAACCCAGAGCCAGCTCAAGGCCGCCACCCATGACCACTGTGTGCATAGCCGCCACGACAGGCTTGGCGCAGTTTTCCACGCAGGCGATGACGCTGAGCAAATTGGGCTCTTGGAAGGCTTTGGGTGAGCCAAACTCACGCACATCGGCCCCGCCCGAGAACGCTTTGCCGTGGCCCGTGATCACCACGGCTTTGACGGCGGCATCGGCCTGTGCTCGGGCAATGCCTGCCACCACGGCGCGGCGTGTCTCCAGCCCCATGCCGTTGACAGGTGGGTTGTTCAACGTGATCACAGCAATATCACCCTGTACTTGGTAGTCTGCACTCATGGCATGTCCTTTTAAAAAAACGAATTGGGAGGGTTAAAGGGTGGGCAATTGGT
>JAVLFR010000025.1:0-2243 GCA_046052785.1 Limnohabitans sp.
CGGCAGCGTCAGATGTGTATAAGAGACAGGTGCTGGTGTGGTGGACGTGACGGCCAAGGTGGACGCGCAAAGCTGGCAACGGTGGGAGCGCATGATGCGCATCAACGTGTTGGGTTCGCTGGCCTGTGCCCGCGAAGCGGTGCGCCGCATGAGCACCTTGCATGGCGGGTCTGGCGGCAGCATTGTGAACGTCTCCAGCGCAGCAACCCGCTTGGGCGGCGCGGGGCAATATGTGGACTACGCCACCGCCAAAGGCGCCATCGACGCCTTCACCATCGGCTTGGCCAAAGAGGTGGCAGCAGAGGGCGTGCGCGTCAACGCTGTGCGTCCTGGTTTGATTGACACGGACATCCACGCCTCGGGCGGCTTGCCCAACCGCGCGCGCGATTTGGCGCATCTGGTGCCGATACAACGCGCTGGCACCGCAGAGGAAGTGGCGCAAGCCATTGTTTGGCTGCTGAGCGAAGCCGCCAGCTACACCACCATGAGTTTGATGGATATTTCTGGTGGACGCTAAACAACCCACTTAAGTTAGACGGCGAAGCCACCCGCCAGCGCTTGCCGCAAATAATCCACATACGCCACCACCGCCCTCGGGACGTGAGGTGAATACGGGCGAATCGCATAGATCTGCTCGGCAAATGCGCCCACCGCCCGCCAGTTTGGCAACACCTGCACCAACTTGCCTTGTTGCAAGGCGGCCTGAGCGCTGAAATCAGGCAACAGGGCAATGCCCAAACCCGTCAGCGCGGCCTCGCGCAGCGCTTCGCTGTTGTTGGCCGCCAACTGACCCGTCACGGGCACCGTGATGCGGTCGTCACTGTGATTCTCACTTGCGAGTGTCCAAGTGGGCGTGTCTTGGGCACGCAAGTAATGCAAACAGTTATGCGCTTGCAAATCTGCGGGGGTTTGCGGCATGCCTGCACGACGCACATACGCTTTGCTGGCCACCAACACCGACTGCGTGCTGCACAAAGTCCACGCCACATGCGTGTCGGGGGCTCGTGCGGTGTGGCGGATCGCCAAATCAAAGCCCTCGGTTGCCAAACTGCTCAAGCGGTCTGACATGTCCAGCTCCATGCGCACATCGGGGTACGCACGCAAAAAATCAGCCAAGCGCGGGGCCAACTGTTGGCGCGCAAACGCCACGGGCGCGGTCACGCGCAACAGCCCGCTGGGCACACCGGCCAAGTCGCGCACTTGGGCAAAGCTGTGTTCGATTTGTTCAAACGACGCGCGGGTGTCGTCCACCAGTCGCTGACCCGCCTCGGTCAAGCGCACGCTGCGGGTCGTGCGCTGCACCAAGGGCACACGTGCGGCGCGTTCGAGTTCAGCGATGCGTTGGCTCATCGCCGCCTTGCTCACACCCACTCGCGCCGCCGCGGCGGTGTAGCTGCCTTGCTGAGCCAACACACTGAGCCAATGCAAATGGTGCCAGAGTTCGTTAATCTTTTGGTCATTCATGGTTTGATTGTTCACTATTTTGAACAATCAATTCAAACTTTCGCGCTTGTGGCTGGCAACCGCCCTGCCTACACTGCGTGAACTTTTTCACACACCGAGACTCACCATGACACACACTCAGATTGCGCATTACATCAACGGCGCTGTGGCCAATGGCGCCAGCACCCGCACACAACCCGTGTACAACCCTGCCACTGGCGCGGTCACTGGCCATGTGCGCCTGGCCAATGGGGACGATGTGAATGCCGCCGTCGCCGCCGCGCAAAAGGCTTTTCCTGCTTGGGCCGACACCCCGCCCCTGCGCCGCGCCCGCGTGATGTTCAAGTTTTTAGAGTTGATCAACCAAAACAAAGACAAGCTTGCCCACATGATCACCGCCGAGCACGGCAAAGTATTCACCGATGCGCAAGGCGAAGTCAGCCGCGGCATCGACATCGTGGAGTTCGCCACTGGCATTCCTCAGTTGCTCAAGGGCGACTACACCGAACAAGTCTCGACGGGCATCGACAACTGGACCATGCGCCAACCCCTGGGCGTGGTGGCAGGCATCACCCCGTTCAACTTCCCCGTCATGGTGCCCGCGTGGATGTTTCCCGTGGCCATTGCCGCAGGCAACACCTTTGTGCTCAAGCCCAGCCCGATTGACCCCTCACCATCGCTCTTCATCGCGGACTTGCTGAAACAAGCGGGCTTGCCCGACGGCGTGTTCAACGTGGTGCAAGGCGACAAAGTCGCCGTCGATGCGCTGTCTCTTATACACATCTGACGCTGCCGACGAA
>JAVLFR010000026.1:0-1952 GCA_046052785.1 Limnohabitans sp.
GAGACAGTTTTTAGAGTCACCCGCGTTATTGGGCTTTTTGCCAGGCTTGAGCGAAAAACTGCTGGGAGAAGCGCTGCAACTGCCTGCACTCGACACCTGGTGGTGCGGCGAACGTGCCGCCTTGGCCTCGGTGTTGCCGCAACTCAAGGACATGGCCATCAAGCCCACCTACCCGGGCTCAACCACCCATGGCACGTTTCACGCGGCGTTGGGGCGCAGCCTTACTCAAGCGCAACGCGACGAATGGGTGGGTCGCATCACCCGAGAACCTGACCGTTACACCCTGCAGGCTTTTACGCCGTTGTCGCAAATGCCCACTTGGAAAAATGCCAACGAAGGCGTGGTGCAACGCTCGGTCATGCTGCGCGTGTTTGCCTTGCGCAATGGTGTGGGCGATGACGCAGATTCCTGGCGCGTGTTGCCGGGCGGCTTGGCTCGCATTGCAGCACCCCATGCCGAAATTGCATCCATGCAACGCGGCGGCAGCAGCGCCGATGTATGGGTGCAGACCGACACCGATGTGGACCGCAGCAGCTTGCTGCCCAAGTACAACTCGGCCGCCAACTTCAAACACCGCGAGCGCATGGTCACCAGCCGTGCCGCAGAAAACCTGTATTGGCTAGGCCGCTATACCGAGCGCAGTGAAAACATGGTGCGCTTGGTGCGTCTGTGCATCGAAGCCTTAAACGGTGAAGACCCCGCGTCAAACAGCCTATGGGCTTGGCTGCAATTGCTTGCCCAGAGTCAAGGCCTTGTGCCTGACGATGTGCCCTCAGCGCATGCCGCTGACGAGGACACAGCGTCTAGCACACCCAGCATGGGCGCACGCCGACGCATGTTTGAACGCACACTCATTGCCTGCCTCGACCAAGACGACCACAGCACCAGCGTTGGCTACAACTTGCGTGCCTTGCACCAAGCTGCCTCTTCGTTACGCGAACGTTTATCCCCTGAGCACTGGAGTGCGATCGTGAAGTGTGTAGACCAGTTCAGCGCTGACTGTGCCCAAGCCGGTTCACCCCGTGGATTTTCAACGGTACAAGCGATTCAAGCACTTGATGCCGCCAGCTCAGCACTCGCGGGTATCACGGGCGCACAAACCGACCGCATGACCCGCGACGATGGCTGGCAGTTACTCAGCATTGGCCGTCACGTGGAGCGCTTGGGTTTTCTGTCATCCGCCCTCGACTTGGCAGTAGAAGTGGGCGCATTTGAAACCACTGCCCATGAGGCCTTCAGCCCCAGCGACAACAGCTCACACTATGCCGCTTTGCTGTCGTTGTTTGACAGCACCATCACCTTTCAAGCCCAGTACCAACAAAGCCGTGAACTGCCCCCACTCATTGAGCTGTTGGTCAATGACAACGACAACCCACGCTCGCTGGCTTGGGTGTCACGTGCGCTGCGCGGGCGTTTGTCTAAACTTGCCAAAACGCCAATGGGTGAGCCCGATGCATTAGCCCGCTTGGTACCCAGTTTGAAGCACACCGATTTAGAACTGCTCTGCGCCTGCAACGCCGCAGGGCAACATGCCAATTTACGAGCCTGCCTGAGCGAATACATGCAAGCCGCTTGGCAATTGTCCGACGCCATCACGGCTCACTACTTCAGCCACACCGACAACGCCGACAGCGTAGGCGCCTGAGCATGCTGCTGTACATCACCCACACCACAACCTACCACTATGTGCCGCAGGTCACCACCGCGCAACACATGGCGCACTTGCTGCCGCGCAGCGATGCGGCACAAACCGTGCAGCACGCCGAGTTGCACATTACCCCCACACCGGCGACCACCAGCACCCATGTGGATGTATTTGGCAACAACCGCACTTTTTTCTCTTTGCCCGTGGTGCATGACACACTCAGCATCACTGCCAAAAGCACGGTAGAGACCCACTTCATCCCCTACCCCCCTGAGCAAGCTTGCTCAGGGGGGTAGGGCTGTCTCTT
>JAVLFR010000027.1:0-2103 GCA_046052785.1 Limnohabitans sp.
CGCGCTCTATGCCATTGGCATGGGGCTGCGCGCTGAAGGCGTGCGTGAGTGGAACTACGCCACCAACCTGGTAGACGCACAAGGCAAAGCCGGCATGATGAACGACCGCGAGTTGCTCGCGGCGGCCCAACACGCCTGCGACAACCAGGTGTGGGACCGTTGCATCAACACCAGCGAACGCACCCGCTTGAGCATTGACTTTGAACAACGCTTTCCCATGCCGCACAAAGACGCGGTGCTGGCACGCACGCGCCAAATCAACCTCGACCCCGCTTATGTGTACGGTTTGATTCGTCAAGAAAGTCGCTTCATCACCGATGCGCGGTCGCATGTGGGCGCGTCTGGCTTGATGCAAGTCATGCCCGCCACGGCGAAATGGACAGCAAGAAAAATTGGCTTGACCCAGTTCACCCCTGACCAGATCAATGACCGTGACACCAACATCGCCATTGGCACGGGCTATTTGAAGCTGGTGCTCGACAGCTTTGAGGGCTCTATGCCCTTGGCCGCAGGTGCTTACAACGCGGGCCCGAGTCGCTCACGCCGCTGGCGTGCGCCCAACAACGGCATGGGCCCCGTGCTCGAAGGCGCGATTTGGGCTGAGACGTGCCCTTCAACGAAACCCGCGACTATGTGAAAAAAGTGTTGTCCAACACCACCAGTTACGCCGCACTCATCACAGGCCAACCGCAGTCCTTGAAAGCCAGACTTGGCATGGTGGGCCCACGAGACGCTGCAGCGCCAGCCGAAAACCTAGAGTTGCCTTAAATCTCACCAGGCAACCCAAGGGATAACCCTCGAACCCCAAAGGGCTAAGGGTTATCCCTATACTGAGACCTTCATTTTGTCTGACACAGACTATTTAAGGAATCTCATGACCACCTTCGTCAACATCAGCTACAACACCCAACACCGCGGCGTTGCTCGTTTCGAACGCGCATTTGCTGTGGTCCAACACATCACGCAGCGCTTGCAACAAGAGAGCACCTACGCGGTGTTGCTGGGCTTTTTTGGCGTCATGAGCTTGATTGCCGCCGTTTACGACGTGGTCGATGTGTCGCCAGAAGGCCAAGAACTGGGCGCTTGGGTGGTCTTGTGGACAGCGGCCCTGGCACTGATGGTGGTGTTTGCCAAGTTTTGTAAGCGCCAACTGGCACGTTGGATGGTGGTCGAGCGCGAAGTCCGCATGTGGGACAACGCCATGACAGACTACCGCATCATGGCCGAATTGCTGAGCGCTAAAAGCCGCCAGCAATAAGCCCTTTGGTCAGGGCTAGGAGCCCATGTGACACCAAGCACCGCCGCGTCGGTGCTTTTTTCATGCCTGCAGGACTTGAAACCCCAAGACTTACCCTAAAATTAGCACTCAATGGCAGCGAGTGCTAACAGCTGGCTGTCAGTGGCTTTTTCCGCGCGCACCTCGGTGTGCGCTTTGTTTTCAAACCCCTAGCTCTTATTTGGAGATGCAATGAAACTTCGTCCTCTCGGCGACCGCGTGATCGTCAAACGTATCGAAAGCGAAACAAAAACCGCTTCTGGCATCGTCATTCCTGACTCTGCTGCAGAAAAGCCTGATCAAGGTGAAGTCTTGGCCGTGGGCCCAGGCAAAACCAATGACAAAGGCGAAACCAAAGCCCTGAGCGTGAAAGTCGGCGACCGTGTGTTGTTCGGCAAGTACAGCGGCCAGACCGTCAAAGTCGCCGGCGATGAGCTGTTGGTCATGAAAGAAGAAGACCTCTTCGCGGTCGTCGAATAAGGAAGCTACTGCGCGCTCGCCATGCGTCGTTGCTCGGTGCTCGCCATCCTCACGACCCCCAAGGTCGTTCCGGTGGCTGCGCGCCAAGCGCCTCGCCTGACAAGCGCTCGCTACGCTTCAAAACAATACTGATTCAAATTCTGGAGAATTCAAAATGGCAGCAAAAGACGTAATTTTCGGCGGCGAAGCCCGCGCACGCATGGTTGAAGGCGTGAACATTTTGGCCAACGCGGTCAAAGTGACTTTGGGCCCCAAGGGTCGCAATGTGGTGTTGGAGCGCTCTTTCGGCGCCCCTACCGTGACCAAGGACGGTGTGTCCGTGGCCAAGGAAATCGAACTCAAAGACA
>JAVLFR010000028.1:0-26887 GCA_046052785.1 Limnohabitans sp.
TGATGACGGGTGTGGAACCACGCACCTCATCGCCCCTGCGCATTGCCCGTGAAGACGACAGCTTGCCAAGCCCCACCCTCTGTGGCCTTTACCCCGCAGGCGAAGGCGCGGGTTATGCGGGTGGCATTTTGTCGGCAGGGGTGGATGGGATTAAAGTGGGCGAAGCCGTCGCACGTCAAATTATTTCTTCAAGGAGCACCGCATGAAAGCCAACAGCGTTTTAGACACCATCGGCAACACGCCGCACATCCGTATCACCCGTCTATTCGGCAACACGCATCAGGTGTGGGTCAAATCCGAGCGCAGTAACCCTGGTGGCTCCATCAAAGACCGCATCGCTTTGGCCATGGTGGAGGCGGCTGAAAAGTCTGGCGCTTTAAAGCCAGGAGGCACAATCATTGAGCCGACCTCGGGCAACACCGGTGTGGGCTTGGCGATGGTCGCAGCCGTCAAAGGCTACAAACTCATCTTGGTCATGCCCGACAGCATGAGCATTGAGCGTCGCCGCTTGATGCTGGCCTACGGCGCATCGTTTGATTTGACGCCCCGCGAAAAAGGCATGAAAGGCGCCATCGTCCGCGCCGAAGAACTGGCCGCACAAACGCCCGGCGCATGGATCCCGCAGCAGTTTGAAAACCCTGCCAACATCGAGGTGCACGAATGCACCACCGCACAAGAAATCATTGCGGACTTCCCTGAAGGCGTGGACGTGATCATCACCGGCGTGGGCACAGGCGGGCACCTCACAGGCACGGCCAAAGTGCTCAAAGCCAAGTGGCCTCACCTGAAGGTGTATGCGGTAGAGCCCACGGCCTCGCCCGTCATCTCAGGCGGTGCGCCTGCACCCCACCCCATTCAAGGCATTGGTGCGGGTTTTATTCCTAAAAACTTAGACACCGCGCTGCTCGACGGGGTGATTCAAGTCGAAGCCGAGGTCGCCCGCGAAATGGGCCGTCGTAGCGCGGCTGAAGAAGGTTTGTTGGTGGGCATTTCATCAGGCGCCACACTGGCTGCGATTGCGCAGAAGCTGCCAGAGATTCCAGCGGGCTCGACGGTGCTTGGCTTTAACTACGACACGGGCGAGCGTTACTTGTCGGTAGACGGTTACTTACCGGTTTAATCAGCGGTACAGCAAGCGATCCAAATCCGTCAGTTCAGCCCGCGCTTCTTTGGCGATTTGCGCTTGTTCTTTGAGCCACCGCTTGAGCTCAAATTCGTTTTGAATGCGACGCAAGTCGCGCTCTAGCGCGTCCACCTCGTGCGCTTTGTCGCGCAGCTGAATGGCCAACGCACGCGCCAAACTCTCGGCGCTGATGTGGTCGAGCTCGTTCACACCCAGGTAGTGGCGTATTTCAAACTGGGCTTGCGCTTCGTCTTCTTCTAGCGCTTGCACTTGCTCTTTGAGCAGCAAGCTCATGGCGTTGAGCTTGTCATCGGCGATGCGGCTCAAGGCTGCGCTGTCAATTTGCGCCAATTGCAATTGCAACTTGAGCAGGTCGGATAAATTCTTGCGGTCATACGCGGCGTTGACTTCGCTCATCAATGCAGTTTTGCGCAAACGCTCGTGCTCGTCGGGTTCGCGGTCGGGGTGCAAGGCGCTGGCGAGTTGCCGATACACCGTGCGCAGTGCGGTGTTGGCGTCCATTTTTTGTTGCGCGTCTTTGAGCTGACGCGCCACAGGTTTTTTCTTGGCCTTCTTGGCCTGGCGCTTGTCTTCGAGGCGTTGTTGTTGTTCGCGGTATTGGTGCAAGCCGGCTTCAAATACCGCCTCAGCCGTATGGAGATCATCCGCTCCTTGCAAAGGTTTGCCCAACAAATCCTCAAACACGGCTTTCGCATGCTCGGCACCCGCGCGGGCTTCTTCGGCCAGTGCTTGGGCATCTTCTTCGCTGTGGTGCTGATTGAACACAGCTTGCACTTGGGCATCGTTCTTGTGAGCCAGCGCCTCGCACAGACCGAGGATGATTTGCGTGGCATTGCGGCGCTGCGTAGCGGTGAGTTCTACCGTGCGCAATCGCCCATCCAAAAACAGCAACACACTTTGTCGGGCATCGTCGGCTTGGCTCTGCAAAGCGCGCATGGCCATCAGGTGGCTGCTGCGGTGCTGTGTGGACAAAGCCTCAAGTGTGGCGATGCCCTCTGACAGTTGCGACACACGCGCCAACAAGGTGTTGAAACGCTTTTGTGCAGGCGTTAACGCCGCTGCGGGCTGAATGGCAACGGTCGCCACAGCTTGATGCATGGCGACCGTCCAAGGGGAGTCAGGACTATTCAAGAATCAGCGCGCAGCTTGCAAGGCCGCAATGCGCTCTTCCAAAGGAGGGTGGGAGGCAAACCACTTACCCAAACCACCCGTGATGCCCATTGCCGCCACGCTGCTAGGCAACTCGCCTGCTTGCATGCTGTTCAAACGGGCCAAGGCGTTGATCATGGGTTGCTTGTTGCCCATGAGTTGTGCGGCACCCTCGTCCGCCTTGAACTCACGTTGACGGCTGAACCAAGCCACGATCATGCTGGCCACCAAACCAAACACGAGGTCGAGCACAAAGCTGGTGATGTAAAAGCCCATGCCTGGACCTGACGATGTATCGTCTTTGCTGCGCAGCATGTTGTCCACAAAGTAGCCCACGACACGGCTTAAGAACACCACAAAGGTGTTGAGCACACCTTGGATGAGCGTGAGCGTGACCATGTCACCATTGGCCACGTGGGCAATTTCGTGGCCCAACACCGCTTCAATTTCTTCACGGGTCATGCCTTGCAGCAGGCCTGTTGACACCGCGACCAACGCTGAGTTTTTGAATGCGCCCGTGGCAAAGGCATTGGCCTCGCCGTCGTAGATGGCCACTTCAGGCATGGCAATGCCTGCGCGCTCAGACAAGCGCTGCACGGTGCTGACGATCCAAGCTTCGTCTGGGTTGGCAGGCTGGTTGATGACGTGCGCACCCGTGCTCCACTTGGCCATGGGCTTGCTCATCAACAACGAAATAAAGGCACCCCCAAAACCCATGATGAGCGAAAAACCCAGCAAGGCCGATAGGTTCAGGCCGTTAGATGTGAGGTAGCGGTTGACGCCCAGCAAACTGGCGACGACCCCCAGCACCACCATGACGGCGAGGTTGGTGAGGACGAACAGAAGAATGCGTTTCATGATTTTCCTTTTCAGCGGTATGGACAGTTGTCCGCTGCAGATGAATGTTAGGGGCGTTTGGCTGGTTTTCAATAGTGGCTGGGCAAATCGCCACAATCCTTAAGGATTACTTGTGCGCAACGATTCGCTGGGGCCGAAACACCTGCGTGTCCTCGTAAAACGCCCGCTCAGCATTGGCTGTCCACCAGCCAGGCACGCCTAACACGGGCAGCGGCTCGAAGGGTTTGGTGGCGAGTTTGGCAGGCTCCAAGTCGTGCGCCAGCCAAGCATCCAGCGCAGCTTCGTCACGTGGATTGACATGGCTATCCACGCGATACACATGGGCCGTGATGGACTTGTAGGGTGTGACGAGTTTTTCAAGCAAAGCGTGGCCAAACAACACCAAGTGCACCTGCTGCCAGTGGTCGCGCAACTCCACAAATACCCGCAGCCAATCGCGGGCTTGCAGGGCCGCCCACATCTCGTCAGGTGCGTGCATGAGCACCACGTTTTCGTCAAACAGTGTGAGCGCGTCACGCACGGGGCCGCGTGTGTCACGAATGCCTTGGGTCTTGATCGCTGCGGCTTGCAGTTGGTTCAGTCGACGTTTGGCCTGCGGAAAGCGGTGCCAACACAAGCCATTGAAGAAGTCGTGCAAGCCGTCGCGGGTGGGAACTTGAGCCGTGTTGAAAATGAAGTCTTCGTAGGCTTGGTTGTCGGGCAAGGCTGATTGGGGAACGAACTTCACGGCTTGGGCGTCGCCAAGTGCCTCAGCAACACTTTGAAATTGCAACGCTCTGTGGGCTGTGGGTTGTCCAAGTTCGCGCCACGGCTCGAACCAGGGCTGCGCCCAATCAATCTCGGCTAAGACGGTTAAACCACGCGCCAAGGCAAAGTCTCGCCAGAGCGCAGGGGTTTCAAATCGGCTTCGCCAAAGACAAAGCTCTCAGGCGGTGTCCAGCTTTCTTTGCGCAAGGTGAGCGTGTCGGTATTACGCGGCAAGCCGTAAAAGTCTGCGCCATAAAAACTGGCGAAGCCTTCGAGCTGCGTGAGCGCGCCCGCCTGGTCAAACACTTCGGCATACATAGGCATGGCCGCGTGCGCGGTGTAGCAACCCGCGCAACCCGTGGCGTGTTCTTTGAGTTGTGCAGGATGTGGCGCGCTGTCTGTGCCCAAGAAAAATTTAGGCGAGCCGCTGGTGGCGGCCTTCACCAAGGCTTGTCGGTGCGTCTCGCGTTTGAGCACGGGCAAGCAGTAGAAGTGTGGGCGAATGCCACCCGTGAAGATGGCGTTGCGGTTGTACAGCAAGTGGTGCGCGGTGATGGTCGCGGCCATGAACTTGTCACTCGCGGCAACGTATTGCGCGGCATCCGCAGTGGTGATGTGCTCGAACACGATTTTGAGTTCGGGGAAATCTTTGCGCAGGGGAATGAGCTGCGTGTCGATGAACACGGCTTCGCGGTCAAACAGGTCAATGTCGCTGCTCGTCACTTCGCCGTGCACCAACAGCAACATGCCCGCTTTTTGCATGGCTTCCAGGGTGTTGTAGGTCTTGCGCAGATCCGTCACGCCCGCGTCACTGTTGGTGGTGGCCCCTGCGGGGTAAAGCTTGGCAGCGACCACGCCGGCGTCTTTGGCGCGGGCAATTTCGTCTGCGGGCAAGTTGTCGGTGAGGTAGAGCGTCATCAAGGGCTCGAAGCGCATGCCTTGCGGCACGGCCGCCAAAATACGCTGTTTATAGGCCAACGCTTGCGCCGCCGTGGTGACGGGCGGCTTGAGGTTGGGCATGATGATGGCGCGACCAAACTCGGCGGCGGTGTGGGGTACCACGGTGTTGAGTGCAGCGCCATCGCGCACGTGCAGGTGCCAGTCGTCGGGTTTGGGGATGGTGATTTGTTGCGTCATGTCGTTAATTGTCTTCTGTTTTTGTTTTTTTCTGTGCTCGCTGCGGGCGGAGGCAGTGGGCAGGTTCCTCATGCTGGGGTACCAGAAATCGTCACCTGCCCACTGCCTCCACCCACAGACTGCGGCTTACACAAGTTGGATGAGGACAGGTGGTGAATGACAGTTAGTTCACGACAGTTGCGCAGCTTGGGTGTGGCGGCTGACGATGTCTGGTACCCCAATGAGGAAGCCGCCGTGCACAAGCTGCGTCGCCCTCTCCGATGAGGTCTCAGTGCGCCAAGATCTTGTTCAAGAACTCTTTAGTGCGAGGCTGGCGGTTTTCGGGATGATTGAAAAACTCGTCTTTCGAACAGTCTTCCAAAATCTTGCCGCCCACGTCCATGAAGATCACGCGACTGCCCACTTTGCGCGCAAAGCCCATTTCGTGCGTCACGCACATCATGGTCATGCCTTCATTGGCCAAGTCCACCATCACGTCGAGCACCTCGCCCACCATTTCTGGGTCGAGCGCAGAGGTGGGCTCATCAAACAACATCACGATCGGGTCCATGCTCAGCGCACGGGCAATCGCCACGCGTTGTTGCTGACCGCCTGAGAGTTGCCCCGGAAACTTGTCTTTGTGTGCCATCAGGCCCACGCGGTCTAAGTATTTCAAGCCATGTACGTTTGCTTCTTCTTCGCTGCGACCCAACACCCTTTGCTGGGCAATCGTCAAGTTTTGAGTGACGGACAAATGCGGGAAGAGCTCGAAACTTTGAAACACCATGCCCACGCGGCTGCGCAGTTTGGGCAGATCAGTGTCTTTGCCGTGCACAGAAATGCCCTCAACGTAAATCTCGCCTTCTTGGAAAGGCTCTAGTGCGTTGATGGTTTTGATGAGGGTGGATTTGCCCGAGCCCGAGGGGCCACAGACCACCACCACTTCGCCCTTTTGGATCACCGTAGAGCAGTTGTTGAGCACCTGCACAGGGCCATACCACTTGGACACATTTTTTAATTCAATCACAGTGAACTCCAGCGCAAAAACATGCTTAGCGAATGATGGCAATGCGCGCCTGCAAGCGACGCACCAGGGCCGACAGGCCAAAACAAATCACAAAATAAACCAAGGCTGCCAAGATGTACACCTCTTCGACGCGGCCATAAATCTTGCCGGCCGTCACAAAGCCTTTAAGCAAATCGTAGGCGCCAATGGCGTAGACCAGCGAGGTGTCTTGGAACAAGATGATGGTTTGTGTGAGCAACACGGGAATCATGTTGCGAAAGGCTTGTGGCAACACAATCAAGCGCATGTTTTGGCTGTAGCGCATGCCCAAAGCCTGCCCCGCCATCACTTGCCCTCGCGGGATGGACTGAATACCCGCACGCATGATTTCGCTGAAATAGGCCGCTTCAAACGCCACAAAGGTGATGGTGGCTGACAACTCAGCACCAATCGAGCGGCCAATCAAAAACGGAATCAGCAAGAAGAACCACAAAATCACCATCACCAAGGGGATGGAGCGCATGCCATTGACATAAATCACGGCGGGCGTAGACAACACTTTGTTGCCCGACAAACGCATGAGTGCCAAGATGGTGCCAAACACAATGCCGCCAATCGTGGCCACGATGGTCAACTCAATGCTAAACAGCATGCCCTTCAACACAAATTTGCTAAAGATGTCCCAGTCGACAAACGAAAAGTCGAGTGCGCTCATGCTCAGTGACCCCCGCCCACATTGCCGGCAACCACCATGCCAGGAATTTGTAAGCGACGTTCGACAAATGCCATCACACGGTTCACCGCAAAGGCAGACAGGGTGTAGAGCGCCGTCACCGCCAAATAAACCTCAATGCCGCGCGAGGTTTCTTCTTGCACTTGCATGGCGTACATGGTGAGTTCGGCAATTGACACGGCAAAGGCCACCGACGAGTTTTTAAGCAAGTTCATCGACTCGCTGGTCAACGGTGGCCAAATGGTGCGAAACGCAATGGGCAGCAGCACGTAGCGATACGTCTGCCAGGTGGTAAAGCCCACCGCCATCGCCGCATAACGCTGGCCGCGCGGCATGGCTTGAATGCCCGCACGCAGCATTTCGGCAATGCGTGAAGAAGTGAAGAAGCCTAAGCCCAGCACCACCAACACAAACCCTGGCACTTGTTGCATGGCCGGAAAGACCTTGGGCAACACGAAGTACCAGAGAAAAATTTGCACCAAGACGGGGATGTTGCGAAACAACTCCACCCACGCCGTGGCAAATCGGGCCAAGCCGACATTCAAACGCGTGTCTGGCGGCAAGGTGCGCAAGATGCCCATCAAGCACCCCGACGCCACCGCCACCAACCAAGCACTGCCCGCTACAGAGAGCGTCCAGCCCCAGGCTTCAAACATCCACTCGAGGTAGGTTCTTCCACCGCCATCGTCTTCAAGAAAAACCTGCCACTCGAGTGCCATGTTGTGCGCTTTTGAAATTACTTCTTAGCGTAGGCTTCGACAGGCCTGTCGTTCAAGTTCGCCCAAGCACCCTTGGTGGCATCGCTGGCAGCCAAGCCCAACTTGATGTTTTTAGGAGGAATGGCTTGCACAAACCACTTGTCGTACAACTTGGCGAGCTCACCTGATTTGGCCAAACCAGCAATGGTGTCGTCAGCCAGCTTCTTGAACGCAGGGTCGTCCTTGCGGAACATGATGGCGATCGGCTCGACGTTCAACACCTCGCCCACAATTTTGAAATCACCTGGGGCTTTGGAGTTGGCAATATTGCCTGCCAAGATTTGGCCATCCATCACGAACGCATCCGCGCGGCCAGACTCGAGCAGCAAGAAGCTGTCTGCGTGGTCTTTGCCGAACACTTCCTTGAAGTCAACGCCAGTGGCGCGTTCGTTCTTGCGCAAAAGTTGAACAGAGGTGGTGCCTGTGGTGGTGGCTACGTTCTTGCCGTTGAGCTGCGCGATGTTGGTGATGCCAGAGTTGGCGCGCACCGCAATGCGCACTTCTTCCACAAAGGTGGTGAAGGCAAAAGCCACTTGCTTTTGGCGCGCTTCGTTGTTGGTGGTGGAGCCGCACTCGATGTCAACGGTGCCGTTTTCTGTCAAAGGAATGCGGTTTTGTGAGGTCACGGAGGTGTATTTGATCTCCAGCTTTCTACCCGCCGCTTTTTCCAGGTTGTCAATGATGCGTTGGCAAATCTCAACGTGGTAGCCCACATACTTGCCGTCACCTAAGGTGTAAGACAAAGCACCTGAAGAATCGCGCACGCCCATGGTGACGCTGCCCGAGGCTTTGACTTTGGCAATGGTGTCATTGGCTTGCGCAAAGGCGGTACCAGCCAACAGGGTGGCAACGGCCAAGGTGATGAACTGCTTTTTCATGTGAAGCTCCAAGTGAGGTTGGGGGTGAATCAGAAACTGCATTCTAGAGATAAGTTCACCTCGGGAAATCCCTGTGCAGATTTGTTGTCGATAATTCGCGGCTGTTCTAGCTCTGTCCTCCCTCCCCTTCGCAACCATGCATCATTTACACACCGAATGCACCAACATTACGCTTGAAGAGGTGACTTTGGTACGCGGTCGCACCGTCGTGTTGCACGAAGTGTCGCTCGTGCTCAATACCCACCGCATCGGTTTGATTGGCGATAACGGCGCGGGCAAAAGCAGTTTGTTTCGTTTGATTTGCGGGCTCGACCAACCCCAATCTGGGCATGTGCATCTGCCCAAGCCAGCGTATGACGATGCAGCGCCTTTTGTGGGCATGATGTTTCAAAACTCGGACGAGCAAATCATTTTCCCCACTGTCGAAGAAGAACTCGCCTTGAGCCTGCGTCACCTGCGTTTGTCACGCGCCGAGACGCAAACCCATGTGCGCACTTGGTTGGCCGCGCGCGGTTTGGCCGACTGGGCGCCGCGAGCCATTGGCAGCCTCAGCCAAGGACAACGCCAGCATGTGTGTTGGCTAGCCTTGCTCATCGGCGCGCACCACACCTTGTTGTTGGATGAGCCTTTTTCTAACCTTGACCTCCCCGGGCAAGCGCTGTTGCGCCAAGAAATGGCGGCAGCGCCGCAACAAATCATGGTCTCCACCCATGTGCTCGATCATGTGCGCCACTTTGAACGCGTCATTTGGCTAGACCGCGGCCACGTGCGTGCCGATGGCCCAGGCGCGCAGGTGTGCGCCCAGTACGAGGCCGATGTGGCCGCGCGCGCGGCACAAGCCCCAACAAACACCTAAGCCATGGGCAGTCTTTACAGCGACCATCCCACTTGGCTGCACGGTGTGCCCGCTGGCGTGAAGCTGGCGTTTTTGGCGCTGCTGGGCACGGGTGTTTTTTACACCCATGCGCTCGCTGTCTTGCTGGCCAGCACCGCTTGCTGCGTGCTGATCTTTGCCTCACTGGGCCGAGCCACCCTGCGCGCCAAACCCCTGCTGATGGGTTTGGTCTTGGCCAGTGTATTGATAGGCTTGTTTCACCTCTATATGCAGCAGCCTTGGGTGGGAGCGGTCAGCGTGCTGCGTTTGCTGTGCACCGCATTGATGGGGATGGCGCTCACCCTCACCACCCGCTACACCGACTTGCTGCGTGTGCTGGAATGGCTGCTGGCGCCGTTGCGTGTGTTGGGCGTGCAGCCCGAACGCTTGTCGATGCAAGTGGCCTTGATGCTGCGCTTTACCGAACACTTTTTTGTGGTGTGGCGCCGTTTGGACGATGCGCACCGCCTGCGCACGGGCAAAGCGGGTGGTTTTAAAATACTGGCTCCGCTCACGCTTCATATGCTCATGGCCGCACGACGCGTGGCCGACACACTCCATGTGCGCTATCGCCGCTGAAGCGGCATTTATTTTTTTCTCATGAACACCTCTTCTTTTTCGATGGCTTTGGTTTCGTTGTTTGCAGCCCTGATTGCTGTGTTTGGTTTGATTCCCAAAATTGATTTACCTCTGGGTGTACCCATTACCTTGCAAACCTTGGGCGTCATGTTGGCAGGCTGCTTGTTGGGCCCCAAACGCGCGCTGCAAGCCTTGATGTTGTTTTTGGCCGCCGTGGCCATTGGGTTGCCTTTGCTCTCGGGTGGGCGCGGTGGCGTGGGTGTGTTCTTTTCACCTGCCAGTGGCTACCTCATCGGTTGGCCTGTGGGCGCTTGGGTCACGGGCATGGTCATGCACCTGTTGCCTCGTGCCACGCCACGGGGTGCTGCGATCAGCGCGTTCTTGGCTTCTGCCGTGGGTGGTCTGTTGGTGGTGCATGTGTTTGGCGTGGTGGGCTTGGTCAACATTGCCAACCTGTCATGGGAACAGGCCATCATGGGCACCTTGGTGTTTGTGCCGGGCGACTTGATCAAGTGCGTCTTGTGTGCCACCGTGGTTCACACGGTGGCCCGTGGCTTACCTGACTGGCGCTTGGGTGGCTAACACCTTGGTGCATGCACCGCTCGCGCATTGGGCCCAGACCCGTGCGCAAGCGGTGGCCATGGACGATGGTGAGACGTCACTGAGCTTTGCCCAGCTTTACGCTGGCGTGGTGCAACAGGCTGACACACTGACCCGCCAAGACGCACCAGCCACGGTGTTTGTGGATGACCAGCTCAGCATCCTTCAACAAATGGTGGCTTTCATGGGCATCCTTCACAGCGGGCGATGCGCCGCCGTGAGCGACCCCGATTGGCCCAGCGCCGTGCGTGACAGCGTGAAGCGCGCCCTCGGCACCACCTTGACCGAGCCCAGCCGCACTCGCACCGCCAGCCCCACCAGCGTGTTTTATATAGGCTTCACCTCAGGCAGCACGGGTGTGCCCAAAGGCTTTCGTCGCCACCATGCCTCGTGGACCGAAAGCCTGCGCGTGTGCCTAGACACCTTTGGCCCCGACGCGGCCAGCTGCGTGTTGGCCCCAGGGCGTTTGTCGCACTCGCTGTTTTTGTTTGGCATGGTGCTGGGGCTTTGGAGTGGCGCGGGCGTGGTGGTGCAAGAACGTTTCTCTGTGCCGCGCATGATGGACACCTTACGCGCAGGCCGAACCCCTTGTGTGGTGGCCGTGCCCAGCCAATTGCTGCTGATGCTTGAGCTGGCGGCCCGTCGCCAACTCGCCCCCATCGACGGCGTGCGGCTGATTTTGATCAGCGGTGCGCGCTGGATGCGCGAGCGCACACCCGCGCTAAAAGCCTTGTTTCCAAACGCCCGCGTTGTTGAGTTTTATGGTGCCTCTGAAACCAGCTTCATGGCGTGGATGGATGCAGATGCGTCGGCACCCCCTCAGGCCGTGGGCAAACCTTTCTCCAATGTCGACATCGACATTCGCCAGCCGCAGCCGCCTTTAGGCACGGGGCAAATTTTTGTGCGCAGCCCCATGCTGTTCACCGACTACGTGGGGGCCGCCCATGACCACACCGCTGCCGTGCGCGAGGGTGAATGGCTGTCGGTGCGCGACATGGGCTACTTGGATGCACAAGGCTATTTGTGTTTGGTCGGACGGGAAAACCGCATGCTGGTCACGCAGGGTAAAAACCTGTTTCCTGAAGAGGTGGAGTCCGTTTTGTTGTCATGCCCCGAGGTGGCCCAAGCCTCGGTGCTGGGCGTGCCCGATGCGATTCGGGGGCAACTCGTGGTGGGCATTGTTTTGGTGACCCACGACATGTCTGAGGTGTCTGCCCATACCTTGGCGGCGCGGTGCCTCCAACAACTGGAACCCTACAAAGTGCCGAAGCGTTTTTTTGTGTGCCACGATTGGCCCATGACAACCAGTGGCAAAACCGACCACCCCGCCTTGGCCCTGCAGCTGCAGCGGCACTTCAGCGACGAGAAAGCCCCAACATGTTTGCGCCCACTCCTTTGATTGCCGCTTGGGCCCGCAGTGCCGTGGTGACGCGTGGGGGCGCTTTCAAAGCGCTGCAGCCCCACGCATTGGCCGCGCCAGTGCTGCATGGCTTGCTCGCCCGAGCTGGCGTGGATGCCGCGGCTGTGGATGCGGTGGTGTTGGGAAATGCCCTCGGCGCAGGCGGCAACCCCGCCCGCGTGCTGGCCTTGCACGCGGGCTTGCCTTTGCAATGCGCCGCCTACACACTGGACACACAGTGTTGTGCGGGCTTGGATGCCGTGGCACTGGGTGCTGCCTTGATTGCATCAGGCCAAGCGCATGTGGTGGTGGCAGGCGGCGTGGAGGCGTGGAGCACATCACCCATTCGCATGCATCGGCCTTTACATGCCCATGATTCGCCAGTGGCCTATGAACGACCAGCCTTTGCGCCAACGCCAGAGCAAGACCCCGACATGCTGCTGTCTGCCGCGCGATATGCCGCCGCGCAGGGCGACACGCGCGCTGCCCAAGAAGCCTATGCCCTGCACAGCCATCACCGCGCCGTGATGCACCATGACCGTCTGGCGGCAGAAATTGTGGAGGTGGCAGGCGTGACCCACGATGCCTACCCACGCGTGATGGACGCTGCGCGCGCCTCGCGCATGCCCGTGGTGGCCCGCTCAGACGCGCTCCCCCCGCATGAGGCCGATGCGTTTGCCCTGAGTGCGCTCACCATTTCGGCGCAGGCCGATGGCGCAGCTTTGGTGCTGCTGGTCAGCCATGCAGCGGCAGCGCGCCTCAACCTCCAACCCCAAGCCACATGGGTGGCCAGTGCGTCGGTGGGGGGAGCACCTGAGTTCCCCATGCGCTGCGCCGAGCTGGCGGCGCGCCAAGCCCTGGCACGTGCAGGCATAGCCGATGTGGGCCTGATCCAACACATCGAACTGCATGACGCATTTGCTGTGCAAGGTTTGAGCTTTGCCAAAGGCTTGGGCCTCGAGCCCACACACATCAACGCGCGGGGGGGCGGCTTGGCCAGGGGCCACCCCATTGGTGCATCGGGCGCCATCGCCTTGGTGCGTGTGCTGGCTGACTTATCGCTTGGCACTGCCACCCAAAATCATGGGTTGGTGGCTGTGGCAGGGGCTGGTGGGTTAGGGAGTGCGGCTGTTGTTCATGTGCAGCCTTTTCAGATCAAGGCAACTTAGCTCGGCACCACAGAAATTTTTAAACCCGTGGCCCGCAGCACAGCCGTTAAATATGTTTTGGGGTCTGCATCTTCACTGGCCGCCTTCAAATACGCAGCGGCGAACACAGCATCTTTTAGCTGTTCTTTGAGCCATGCATCATGTGTCATTGCATCTTTCATAGAGAACTCCTTTCCAGCTTCTAACCCACCACCTTGAAGTAGTCATCCAACGCGCAACGCGTGGTTTGCGTTTGGTTGACGGGGGCCTCGGGATCGGCATAGCCCAAAGCCATGCCGCACACGATGTGTGACGAGGCATCCAGGCCCAAATGACCGCGAATCAAATTTGGGTAGGAGGCCAAGGCGCCTATGGCGCAGGTCGACAGGCCCTTGGCCTGCGCCGCCATCATCAGGCCGTACAAGGTCATGCCCAGGTCCATGTAGCAGCCGCTGCCCATGTCGTGGGCAATGGTCACGATCAGCGCCACAGGGGCATCAAAGAATTGGAAGTTACGGGCAAACTGCGTGTCGCGCCCCGCGCGGTCGTCGCGCGCCACACCCAAGGCGCCATACATGGCTTGCGCCGCAGCCACTTGGCGACGGCGCAGCGAGTGGGGCAAGGGTTGGGGAAAGTAGCTGTAGTCTTCAGCCTCGGTAAGGCCGTGTTGCCAAGCCGCCACCAAATCAGCGCTGAGCGCCTCACGCACCGCGCCGCGCACCTGCACAAATGCCCCTGGCTGCAAATTGGCACCGCTGGGCGCTAAGCGGGCTTGCACCAACACCTCGTGCAACAAGGCGTCCGCCACAGGGGTTGGCAAATAAGCGCGGACAGAACGACGCTCAGAAATCAAAGCAGCACTCAGCCTTTTCGATGCAGCAACGCCCACAAACGCGGCACCACCAAACACGCCACCGCCACTGCCAGCAATACTGCGGACATAGGGCGGTCTAGGAAGATGGTCCAGTGGCCCTCGCCAATCGACAGCGCGTTGCGCATTTGCGCCTCGGCCAAGGGGCCCAAAATCATGCCCACGATCACGGGGGCGACGGGGAAGTCATAGCGGCGCATCATCACGCCCAACAAACCGATGCCGTACATCAACAGCAAGTCAAAACTGCTTTGGCGCATGCCGTACACACCCACGGTGGCAAAAATCAAAATGCCGGCATACAGCTGTGGCTTCGGGATTTTGAGCAACTTCACCCACAAGCCCACCAGCGGCAAATTGAGCACCAACAACATGATGTTGCCAATGTAGAGCGAGGCAATCAGCGCCCACACCAAATCTGACGAGGTTTGGAACAACTGCGGCCCCGCTTGAATGCCGTAGTTTTGCAAAGCAGACAACAAAATGGCCGCCGTCACCGAGGTGGGGATGCCCAAAGTCAGCAAGGGCACCAAGGTGGCGGTGACGGCTGAGTTGTTGGCCGCCTCGGGGCCCGCTACGCCCTCAATCGCGCCCACCGTGCCAAACTCTTCAGGGTGTGATGACAGCTTTTTCTCGGTCGCATAGCTCAAGAATGTAGGGATTTCTGACCCGCCTGCTGGAATGGTGCCAAATGGAAAGCCCATGAACGTGCCGCGCAGCCAAGCTGGCCAAGAGCGCTTCCACTCTTCGCGCGTCATGTGCATGCTGGAGAGGTGGTTGATTTCTAATTTGCTGCGGCCTTCGTACATGGCGTTGTAAATCACTTCGCCCACCGCAAACAAGCCCACCGCAATCAGCACCACTTCAATGCCGTCCATCAACTCAGGAATACCACCTGTGTAGCGCAGCTGGCCAGAGATTTGGTCCATGCCAATCAAACCTGCGGCCAAGCCCAACAGCAAGGCGGTGATGCCACGCAAAGTGCTTTGGCCCAACACCGCACTCACGGTGATGAAGGCCAGCAGCATCATGCAGAAATACTCAGGCGGTCCCAGCTTGACAGCAAACTCGGCCACCATGGGTGCAAACAAAGTCACCAACACGGTGGCAATCGTGCCCGCCACAAACGAGCCAATGGCCGCCGTGGCCAAAGCAGCACCCGCGCGGCCATTCTTGGCCATCTTGAAGCCTTCGAGCGCAGTGACCATGGTGCCCGTTTCACCAGGGGTGTTGAGCAAGATAGAGGTGGTGGAGCCGCCGTACATGGCGCCGTAATAAATGCCCGCAAAAAAGATCATCGAGGCCGTGGGCTCGACCTGCGAGGTGATGGGCAGCAACATGGCCACCGTCACCGCAGGGCCCAAGCCTGGCAACACCCCAATGGCCGTGCCCAAGGCGCAGCCCACAAAGGCCCAGAGCAAATTCATCGGCGTGGCGGCAGTGGCAAAGCCGCCCAAAAGTTGAGCCCAGGTGTCCATCATGATGCGGTGCTAACGAAAAGTTAAAGCCAACCCGTTTGAGTCAGGCTAGGAAGATTGATCGACAACAGCTTGCTAAACAGCCAATACACGGGGGCAGCAATCAGCAAGCCCGTGACCACGTCGGTCAACGTTTGGCGCAGTCCACCTGCGGGCTTGCCTTCTGACAAACGCAAGCCGCGCACGGCCAACACAAAGCACAGCGCACAACTCAAAGTAAAGCCCAGCGTGGTAAGCAGCAGCGCATTGGCCAATACGCCTGCAGACACCCACGCCGTGGCGTGCCAGTCAGCGGGCGCCTCGGGTGGCTCGGGCATGTGTTGGTAGCCGCCGTGAAACGCCTGCCACAACAGCAAGCCCCCACACACCAACAAACCCACGGCCACCGCCCATGGCAAAAAATTGGGGCCTACACCGCCGTAGCCCGCCTCTGAAGAAATGAACTGCGCGCCCCACATCATCCACAAGGCCAGCAGCACACAGCCAGCACCCATCCACACTTGGGGGCGAGAAACTACAGGGTTAGACATGGTGTTTAGATCATCCCCGCTTTGACCATGGTGGCACGCAGGCTCGCAAACTCACGGTCCACAAAATCACCAAACTCATCGCCCGTCATGACCGCCGAGGTCCAGCCGTTTTTAGCCAAAGACTCGGCCCATGATTTGGAGCGTGTCGCCTTGACCACCAACTCAATTAGCGCTTTGCGCTGAGCGGGCGTGATGTCAGCCGCGCCATACACGCCGCGCCAGTTGCCGATCTCGACGTTAAAGCCTTGCTCTTTGAGCGTGGGGATGTTCAAGCCCTTGAGGCGAGCCGCAGAGGTTACCGCGATCGGGGTCATCTTGCCCGCTTCAATGTATTGCTGAAACTCGCTGTAGCCGCTGCCGCCCACTGTGACGTTGCCGCCCAAAATAGCCGCCACCGCCTCGCCGCCGCCGCGAAAAGCCACGTAGTTAATTTTGGAAGCATCCACGCCTGCTTCGCGCGCCAACATGGCCGCAGCAATGTGTTCGGTGGAGCCGCGTGAACCGCCGCCCCACTTGACGCTGCCAGGGTCTTTTTTGAGCTGCTCAATCACGTCTTTCATGGTTTTGAAAGGTGAGTTGGCGGGCAACACAAACACGTTGTACTCGGTGGTCAAACGCGCCAAGGGCGTGACCTTGTCTAGGCTCACGGGCGCTTTGCCAGTGATGATGCCGCCCACCATCACGGCGCCCATGACCATCAAGGCATTGCCGTCGCCTTTGGCCGAGTTGACAAACTGCGACAGGCCAATCACGCCTGCGGCGCCACCCTTGTTTTCATACGTCACCGTGCTGGCAGCCCCTGAGTCTTGCAGGGCCTTGCCCAACGCGCGGCCCGTGGTGTCCCAACCGCCGCCAGGGTTGGCGGGGATCATCATTTTTAAATTTGCCGCCGCTTGGGCGCTCATGGGCAAAGCCCCCGATGCCAACAAGGCCGCACAAGTCTTCAAAAAAGCATCACGACGCATAGATAACTCCATCTAGGGATGTCAAAAACAATAGCTAGAGTCTAGTAGCACCTGTGTTGCTGAATGCGCGATGCGTGTAGGTAGTTACGCGAATCGAATCAAGTCATCAGGCAAGGGCAATGAAAAACCCCAGCACGTTTGCACGGGATGGGGTTTAAGACTTTTAAATTCGTCACTGGCTAAGCCAGCGGGGAAGGTTTAGAAGCGATAGCCTACGCGAACCACGTAATCGGTGGTGTTGAGCTTGACATCGCCAGAACTTGTGACTGGAACACCCAAACCTGGGCCGACAAAGGTCGCTGTTGTTTTAATTGGCAAGTACGCCACTGAACCAATGACACTCCACTTTTCATCAATGTTGTAGACCATACCTGCGTTATAAACAGGCGTCCAGGTGGACTTAAAGGAAGCCGACGTGGCAGCCAGCGCTTGAACCGTGGCGTCTGCGGGATTGGTTTTCACATCATTAAACGTCACATGCGTTACGCCTAAGCCCACATAAGGACGCCATTGATCTTGTGATGTACCAAAGAAATATTTGGCAATCACGGCAGGCGTCAAAATTTTTAGCTTTGCCGCGCCAGGATGCGTCTTGGCTGTGCCATTGGGTGTATTTAGATCTTGAGTGAATTCAGCAGGAATACCCAGCCCCAGCTCTGCGCCAATGTTGTCGGTGTACATGTGCAACCAGCTGAAAGAAACAGTTGTTTGGCTACCAACATTAGCAGAGGCGTCTTTCAATGAAGCAGTAAAGGCTGCGGCAGAGGGTGCACTGGTGCTGGTTGAAGTCACTGTGCCAAGTTGCGCATCTGGGTTGATTGATGCCAATCCAATACTCAAAATATTGTCACCCGCTTTTTGGGCGAGTGCGCCTGTGGAGACAAGAAGAGTTGCCGCAGCAACGATAGATAAATTCAACAATTTGCGCATGAACAGCTCCGTTTAATATTGTGTGTAAATAGTAACAAAAATGCAGAATACAAAGACTAGCGGAAACACTTAGAGCATGCGTATGAGCAGCACAAAATGTAAAAACCCCACTGTGTTTCCACAGTGGGGTTTTAGACTTTTTAAATCCTTAACTGGCTCAAGCCAGCGGAGGGATTAGAAAGACTTGCTCAGACCAATGGCTGTACGCTTGATCTCAGAACCGCTTGATGCAGCGTGTTGTGTGTCCAAGTTCAACTTGTCGTAACGCACATAAGCACGTGCTGTCTTGCTCAGGTTGTAGTTCAAGCCCAAGCCAGTCATCTTGCGGTCAAAGTTGGCTGTGTTCTTGTCGTTCACTTTGGCTTGTTGAGCCATGATGTCGAACTGACCCATGGTATAGGTCACGCCGTATTGGTTGAACTTAGAGTTGGCGATGCTGTCAGCAGAAGCCTTAGAACCACCTGTACCAGCGTGCAACTTCAACTCTGGCATCACAGCATAAGAAGCAGCCAACACTGAGTGAGTGTTTGTGCTGTTTGCAGTCAAGCCAGCTGATTGAGTTGCATCAGTCTTGCCGCCGTTCAATGTGGCGTCAGAACCAACTTTGTACTTCAAAGAAGCGTACTGGGCTTTCAATGGGCCGTTTTCGTAAACCAATGATGTGTCTGTTGCACCAACAACTGTGGTTTCAGCAGTTGCGCCAGCATCATTTTTGTAGACGATACCCAAAGCAGCTGTGAAACCAGCGATGTTGGGGGATGTGTATTTCACAGTGTTAGCTTGGCGAATGCCGCGAACACCTGCACCCGTAGCGCCTTGAGCTGTATTGACAACTTGGTTTTGACGGTTCGTAGCGCCTGTACCGTAGCCTGTGTGCACAGAGAAAGCAGAGCTATAAGCAGAACCAATACCAGTTGAGAACGAAGGGCCAGCAACACCTGTTACGGCGTCGAGAACGGCGTTGTTGATGTTACCCAATTGGACTTTGCCCAACTTGGCATCTTCGATGAACAAGAAAGACTGGCTGTTGCCAAAAGAGCCGCTTGCTGTTGGGATGTTGCCGCCAGCAGTACCAGTAGCGTATGTTGTAGAAGCGCCGTCTTGAGTCAAGCCACCAGCTTCAGCCCAATCAGTGTTGATGCTCAAGCCAACCTTCAGGCCAGCGCCGAGGTCTTCAATCACGCCAACGCGGACAGTAGTTGTACCAGCAGAAGAAGAGATCGCTTTTGCGTCTTTGTTATTGTTGCTGTTGTTGGTGCGTGTGAAACCACGATCCATGTAACCGTCAAGGGTCACTGCGGTTTGTGCGAATGCTGACACGGCAGTCAATGCTGCGATTGCAACGAGGGTTTTTTTCATTTCAAGGTTCTCCAAGGTTTGAACAGGTTCTCTGGGGTTCCAGAGTTAACCTCCGTTTTCGGGAAGTTGAGCTATTGAACCAGACGCTTGCGCTTTAGAGCGTGACAAGTGCCAAAAAATCGTCATTTGCGTTGTGCCCTTGCAACAAAACAGTTGTCGACTTCGTGCAAACCCTTGAAAACGCTGGTTTCGACAATTCTCAATACGCCAACAAAGCGCCGCGCCATATGCCGTTGCGCCCTTTAAACTCCTCCGCTATGGACCACCTACTGACCGCCGCCGACAGCGCTTTGCGCACCCTCTTTGCCCGCCACCATGCCAACCGTCCCACCCCCATGTGGGCGGGCGAATCGCCCACGCCTGCGCCGCTGACTGAGGCTGAAAAAGCCTGCGCCTCGGCCCTGATGCGCGTGAACCATGTGGGCGAAGTGTGCGCTCAAGCGCTGTACACCGCGCAAGCCCTGGCCACGAAGAACGACGCGCTGCGCCAGCACCTGAGCGCCGCGTGCAAAGAAGAAACCGACCACTTGGCTTGGACCGAACAGCGCCTGCAAGAGCTAGGTGGGCGCACCAGTTGGCTCAACCCCCTTTGGTACGCGGGTGCGTTTGGCATTGGCTACGCCGCAGCCAAGCTGGGTGGCGATCGCATGAGCCTCGGCTTTGTGGTGGAGACCGAGCGCCAAGTGGAAGCCCATTTGGCCAGCCATTTAGGCCTGCTGCCCGCCAATGACGGCCCCAGCCGTGCCATCGTGGCGCAAATGAAAACCGACGAGGCGCAGCACGCCAAAGAGGCCTTGGCCGCAGGTGCCGCTGAGCTGCCCGCACCCTTCAAAGCCCTGATGCAAGTGGCGGCGAAGGTCATGACCACGGTGGCGCATCGGGTTTAAAGCCGCGGCATGCGGCTCACCTGGGTTTAAGCCTCCACCATCTCAAAGCTGGTGGTAATTTGCGCTGTTTTGCCCAGCATGATGCTGGCCGAGCAGTATTTGTCATGACTCATGGCAATGGCACGCTCTACGGCGCTGGCAGGCACGCCCTGGCCGGTGACGGTGAAGTGCATATTGATTTTGGTGAACACCTTGGGGTCTTCGGTGGCTCGATCGCTGGTGATCTTCACACTGCAGCCCTGCACGTTGTGACGCCCGCGCTTCAAAATGAGCACCACGTCATACGCGGTGCAGCCGCCTGTGCCAGCCAGCAGCAGCTCCATGGGACGCGGCGCCAAGTTTTGGCCACCGTTTTCGGGTTTGGCGGCATCGGGCGCGCCGTCCATGGCCACCACATGGCCGCTGCCGGTCTCTGCCAAAAAGCCCATGCCTGAGCGGGTGCCCGCATTGCCGGTCCAGCTGACGGTGCATTCCATGTGTGTTCTCCCAAAAATTTATGCCGCAATTGTCTGCGAAATGTTGCAGCGCAATAAAAACTGCATACACTAGAGGCTTGTCTCCTCCACCCTCAAAAGTGGATTCAGCCCCGAGTTGCAAAACTCGGGGTTTTTTTTGGGCTGTTGGCTTAAGAGACAATCACCCCATGTCTACCCGCACCCCCAAAGCGCGCGCGCTTGCACCCGCCGATTACCTGAAAAAAATATTGACCGCCCGCGTCTATGACGTGGCCGTGGAGTCTGCACTGGAGGTGGCCCACAACCTGAGCCAGCGCCTTCACAACACCGTGCTTTTAAAGCGCGAGGACCAGCAACCCGTGCACAGCTTCAAGCTGCGCGGCGCCTACAACAAAATGGCGCACCTCACGCCCGCACAACTGAAAAAGGGCGTGATTTGCGCCTCGGCGGGCAACCACGCCCAAGGCGTGGCATTGGGTGCAAAACGCTTGGGTACCCAAGCCATCATCGTCATGCCCACCACCACGCCGAGCGTGAAGATCGAAGCCGTCAGCGCTTTGGGCGGCAAGGTGGTGTTGGCCGGCGACAGCTACTCCGACGCCTACGCGCACGCGCTCACGCTGGAGAAGAAAAACGGCATGACCTTTGTGCACCCGTTTGATGACCCCGATGTGATTGCCGGCCAAGGCACGATTGCCATGGAAATGCTGCGCCAGCTGCAAGGCTTGAACATTCACAAGCTAGATGCGGTGTTTGTCGCCATCGGCGGGGGCGGCCTGATTGCTGGCGTAGCCAACTACATCAAGGCCGTGCGCCCCGAGATCAAAGTGATTGGCGTGCAAATGGACGACTCGTCGGCCATGATGCAGTCCGTGGCCAAAGGCAAGCGCGTCACACTCAACGACGTGGGCTTGTTCTCTGACGGCACAGCGGTCAAGTTGGTGGGCGAAGAAACCTACCGCGTGTCGAAGAACTTGGTGGACAGCTTCATCACCGTCAACACCGACGCCGTGTGCGCCGCCATCAAAGACGTGTTTGTGGACACCCGCAGCATCGTCGAGCCCGCAGGCGCTTTGGCTGTCGCCGCCATCAAGCACTACGTGGCCGAGCACAAGACCAAGGGCGAAACCTACGCCGCCATTTTGTGCGGCGCCAACATGAACTTCGACCGCTTGCGTTTTGTGGCTGAGCGCGCCGAAGTGGGCGAGGAGCGCGAGGCTTTGTTTGCCGTCACCATCCCCGAGCAGCCTGGCAGCCTGCGCCGCTTTTGCGAACTCATTGGCAAGCTGCCCAGCTTTGGGGGCAGCAAGTCGCCCCGCAATGTGACTGAGTTCAATTACCGCATGAGCGACCAAGCCAAAGCCCACGTGTTTGTGGGCTTGACCACAGGCGTCAAGGGCGAGAGCAGCAAGATGGCCAGCCACTTCACCAAGCATGGGTTTGAAGCGATTGACCTCACCCACGACGAGTTGGCCAAAGAGCACATCCGCCACATGGTGGGCGGCCACTCGTTGCTGGCCCATGAAGAGCGCATTTTGCGGTTTGAGTTTCCTGAGCGCCCAGGCGCGTTGATGAAGTTCTTGCTGGCCATGCGTCCTGGCTGGAACATCAGCCTGTTTCACTACCGCAACCAAGGCGCAGACTACGGTCGCATCTTGATGGGCTTGCAAGTGCCCAAGGCCGACAACAAAGCGTTTGCAGCGTTTTTAGAAGCGCTGGGCTATCCGTATGTGGAAGAAACCTTGAACCCTGCTTACCGTTTGTTTTTGCAGCGCTGAACAAATACATGACGCAGTCCCAAAATGGGACTATGATTCATGTATGCGAGTGATTGCCGTTAAATCTCTGCGCGACTTCAGCGCCAAGCACCCTCTGGCTAAACAAGCTTTGCTAGCTTGGCATGATGAAGCTTGCAAGGCCAATTGGCAAAAGCCTGCTGACATCAAGCGACATTACGCCAGCGCAAGCTTTGTGGGGAACAACCGCGTGGTGTTCAACATCAAGGGCAATGACTTTCGATTGATTGTGGCCCTCGCCTACAAACTCAGCGTGGTCTACATCAAGTTCATCGGCACACACGCCCAGTACAACACGGTAGACGCAAGCACCGTGGATATAAATTGAAGGAGCACAACATGGATATCAAGCCCATTCGCACCGAGGCAGACCACAAGGCAGCACTCAAAGAAGTCGCGGCACTGATGGATAGGGACCCAGCACTGGGATCGCCTGACGGCGACCGCCTTGATGTGCTGGTGACGCTCATTCAAGTATTTGAAGCACGTCACTTTGCAATTGACTTACCCGACCCCATCGAAGCCATCAAATTTCGCATGGAGCAGCAAGACCTTAAACCTAAAGATCTTGAACCCATGATTGGGCGAAGCAACCGCGTTTACGAAATTTTGAACCGCAAACGCCCACTCACCATGAGCATGGTGCGCAAACTACATACGGGTTTGGGTATTTCAGCCGAATGCCTAATTGGCTAATTGGCTAATTACTTTTTGTTGGCAATTCCAGCACCAAAGCTTGCGGTCCATCCACGGCCAATCCCAAGCTCACTCGCCGACCTTGGGCCGACTGCAACACCATGCCATCGGTGACCACCGCGCCCACACGGTAGGGCTTGGCGGGCTTGCCGTCTAACGAAATCAGCGCAGCACCAGCATGGGGCCCTGCCGACATCACACCTTGCAGCTGAAAACGGCTGGCCAACGTGGGTTCGACCGCGGCCTGCAAAGGCGCTGCCCCCAGGCTGCGGGCGGCGGCAGACACATCCACCTCGGGCAAAGCTTGTGCGGCAGCCGTGGCGTTGCTAGGTGCCTCGCCCATGGCGGACCCACGCAAACCCCAGGTCACCGCGCTAAAGGCCACCGCGGCCCACACCAATAAGGTCGCCGCTGGCAACCACACGCGCGACGAGGCGCTCAAAGCAGTGACAAATGAAGGGCGTTGGTCAAACATGGACAGATTATGATTCATCATCCATCTGAGAACCTCTGAAATGCCTGCCATGCACCCCACGCCAAACCACCCCACCCCCAAACGCCAACGCGGCTTCACGCTGATTGAACTGATGGTGGTGCTTGCCATCATTGGCGTGCTGGCAGCGCTGGTGGTGCCCAACGTACTCAACCGGGCCGACGACGCACGCGTCACGGCTGCCAAAACCGACGTGGGCAACCTGATTCAAGCGCTCAAGCTCTACCGCTTGGACAACCAAAACTACCCCACGGCTGAGCAGGGCCTCAACGCCTTGGTGGTCAAGCCCACGGCTGGCCCTGCCCCGCTCAACTGGAAGCCCTACATCGACAAGCTGCCCACCGACCCTTGGGGCCGTCCCTACCAATACATGAACCCTGGGGTGAAGGGCGAAGTCGACGTGCTGTCCCTGGGTGCTGACGGTCAACCTGGCGGCGAAGGCAAAAACGCCGATCTTGGCAGCTGGCAATAAAACCCGCACCCTGGCCAGCCATGCAGCGCCAGCGCGGCCTCACCCTGTTGGAGCTGTTGGTGGTGCTGGCCATCATTGGCTTGGTCATGGCTGGGGTGAGCTTGTCTGTGCGCGACAGCCGCCAAACCCAACTAGAACGTGAAGCCCAACGCCTGGTGGCCGTGCTAGAAGCCGCCCGCGCCCAATCGCGCACCAGTGGCGTGGCTTTGATTTGGCAGACCACGCCAGAGGGGTTTGTGATTCAGCCCGCTGCCTCGAGCAATGCCACTGGGCCCATGGCGGCTCGCAAAGACACGTGGCTGACCGCTGGCACACAAGCATCGGTCAGCACAGCCTTAGCGTCCACCAACAACACCGCCCCCACCAACGGGGTGGTGCTGGGGCCTGAGCCCATCTTGGCAGCAGCCCGCATCAGGCTGAGCATCGCCACCGCCAACAACGCCCAAGCCGCCCCCGCGCTGACCCTTGGCACAGACGGCTTGCAGCCTTTTCGGGTGCTGCCATGAGGCGGCCACGCGGCTTCACACTGATTGAGGTGTTGGTGGCGCTCGCCATCGTGGCCATCGCGCTGATGAGTGGGCTCCAAGTCAGCGGCGCGCTCACGCGCAATGCGCAGCGCCAAGCCGATGTGCTGCTGGCCCAAATTTGTGCCGACAATGCCTTGAACCAATTGCGCCTCTCGCAGCAGCTGCCCAATGTGGGCGATTCACGCCTGCCCTGCCCGCAAGCCGAACGCAACTTTGACGTGGCGCTGACCGTGCGCACCACGCCCAACCCCGCGTTTCGCCGCGTGGATGCGCAGGTGTTTGACGCGGCCACGCCCATCCTCAACATCACCACCGTGCTGGGGCGTTACTGATGCGCCAGCAAAAAGGCTTCACACTGATTGAGCTGCTGATTGCCATCACCCTCATGGCGGTGTTGGCGGGCCTGAGCTGGCGTGGGCTAGACAACCTCATGCGCAGCCGTGACATCACCCAAGCGCAAGTTGACAAATCCGCGGTGCTGCAAACTGTACTGGCCCAATGGCAAGCCGACCTCAATGCCGTGCAGGCGGTGCCTGGCATCACCGAGGCCGGGGTGATGTGGGATGGCCGCACGCTGCGGGTAACGCGCCGCGCCACGGCATGGCGGACGGATGGCGCAGATGCGGGTCTGTGGGTGGTGGCTTGGACCTTGCGCGGCAACCAATGGCTGCGCTGGCAATCGGCCCCTGTGCAAACCCGCGCCGCCTTGCAACAAGCCTGGGCCAACGCCGAACGTTGGGGCCAAAACCCAAGCGCTGAAGATGCCAACTTTGAAACCGCACTCATCCCCCTAGAAGCCTGGCAGCTCACCTACTTTCGTGGCAATGCCTGGACCAACCCGCTGTCGAGCAGCGGCAGCGCCGACGCCTCCAACACAAACAACACCCCCAACAACACCCAAAGCACCTTGCCTGACGCGATTCGCCTGCTGATTGACCTGCCCGCCAGCACGGGCGTGCGCGGTCGCATCACCCTCGACTGGGTGCGCCCCAACTTCAGCAACACCAAAACATGAAGTCCCTCGCACCCCACCCACAACGCGGCGCAGCCCTGCTGGCCGCCATGCTCACCGTGGCCTTGGTGGCCACGTTTGCGGCCGGTGCTGTGTGGCAGCAATGGAAATCCATCGAGGTCGAGGGCGCCGAGCGCCAACGTGCCCAAGCGCGCTGGCTGCTGACAGGCGCACTCGACTGGGCGCGTGTGATCTTGCGTGAAGACGCGCGCGCGGGCGACGCCAACAACCCCACCGACCATTTGGCAGAGCCTTGGGCCGTCCCGCTGCAAGAAGCCCGTTTGTCCAGTTTTTTGGCTGCACTGCCTGACGGCACGGGCAACACGGTGGACGATGACAAACTCGCACAACAGGTGTTGCTGTCTGGCGCCGTGGTCGATCTGCAGGGTCGCCTCAACGTCACCAACTTGCTGCAAGGGGATCAACTCGACGCCAAATCGGTGCTGGCTTTTGAGCGTCTGTTCGACGCGCTCGGTGTCGCCCCTGCCCAACTCAGCCTGCTCACCCAAGGCCTGCTCGCTGCCCAAAAGCAAAACGGCAACTCGCCCCTCATGCCCCAACTGCCGAGCCAGCTCAGTGGGTTGGGCTTGTCGCCAAATGCGCTGCAAACCCTCAACCCGCACATCACCGTGTTGCCCGAGCGCACCAAGGTCAACCTCAACACCGCCAGCGTGCAAGTGCTGTATGCCAGCGTCCCAGGCCTAGGCCTGTCAGACGCCCAGCGCTTGGTACAACAGCGTGAGCGCCAGCACTGGGCCAGCTTGGATGCGTTTCAAAAAGCCTTGGGCCGCACCATCACACTGGGCGACACCCACAGTGTCAACACGCGCTTCTTTGAAGTGATGGGCCGGCTGCGCATGCCCCAAACCGTGCTGCAAGAGCGCTCTTTGGTCCAACGCGACGCCAGTGACCTGAAGGTGATTTGGCGACACACGAGCTCCGTACAATGATTTTTCTATGCTGATCATCGCTTTGCCCCATACCGCCGCCCATGCAGCCACCGGCTACGCCCATGTGCACTCGGACGGGCACCGTGTGCAACGCAGCGCCACAGGGGCGGCGGCCACACTTTCGGCCCATGCTGGCGAGGTGGTGGCCGTGGTGCCGCACAGCCGCTTGGCGTGGCTGCGCGTGCACCTGCCCCCCGCCAGCCAGGGTCCGCGCCTGCAAAGCGTGTTGCAGGGTTTGCTGGAAGACCGCTTGCTCGATGACCCGCAACACCTCCACCTGGTGCTTGGCCCCCAGTCCGAGGGCATCGCCCGCACAGGTGGCGACACCTTGGTCGCGGTATGCGACAAGTCATGGCTGCGTGAGGTGCTCACCCCTTTGCAGGCTGCTGGCCTGACGGTGCAGCGCATCGTCCCCGAACTGGCACCCAGTGACAAACCTGTGCTGCACCTGTCTCTTATACACATCTGACGCTGCCG
>JAVLFR010000029.1:0-2418 GCA_046052785.1 Limnohabitans sp.
TTGGTAGTCAAGTCCAAGGATTCTTTGGGGCCTTCGTGGATGAGCTTGGCCATGTCTTCGCCCATGGCATCTGACGCCTCGATCAAGGTTTGCGCGACCGCAGGATGGTCACCCCACGCGTCGAGCATGCCGACGGATTGCGAACCTTGACCAGGAAATACAAAAGCAAATGAAGTCATAGCGTGTCTAAAAGTGTGTCACAACAAGTCTTGTGCGGGCTTACAACTTGAGCAGCACCGCGCCCCAAGTGAAGCCACCGCCCACGCCTTCGAGCATAAGGGTTTGACCTTGTTTCACCTGGCCTGAACGCACCGCGTGATCGAGGGCCAGTGGAATCGATGCGGCTGAAGTGTTGCCATGGTCGTGCACCGTCAAAACGACTTTGTCCATGGGCAGCTTGAGTTTTTTGGCAGTGCTTTGAATGATGCGGATATTGGCTTGGTGCGGCACCAACCAATCGATATCGGCTTCCGTCAAACCTGCCTTGTCGAGCACTGTGCGCGCCGCGCCTTCAAGCAAGCCCACGGCCAGTTTGAAGACCGCTTGACCATCCATCTTGAGCACAGGATCGCCCAAAATCTGGCCGTTACACACATGGCCTGGCACACACAAAATGCCCGCATGTTTGCCATCGGCGTGAATGTCGGTGGCCAAAATACCAGGCGACTCAGACGCTTCCAACATCACAGCGCCAGCCCCGTCACCAAACAGCACACAGGTGGTGCGGTCTTGAAAGTCGAGCAAGCGAGAGAAGATTTCCGAACCCACCACCAAGGCCCGTTTGGCGTTGCCTGCACGAATCATGGCGTCGGCCACGGTCAGCGCATAAATAAAGCCACTACACACCGCTTGCACATCAAACGCTGGCGCGCCCGCAATGCCAGCGGCTGGGTCATCCATCTGCGCCAATTTGTGCTGCAGTAGGGCAGCCGTGGAAGGGAACACCATGTCGGGCGTCGACGTCGCGACGATGATGAGGTCAATGTCTTGCGGGCGTCGACCCGCAGCAGATAAAGCTTGCTTGCAAGCCTCAAATGCCAAGTCACTGCTGTGGACGTCGGGAGCGGCAAAGTGGCGGGCACGAATGCCCGTGCGCTCAACAATCCATTCGTCAGAGCTTTCCACACCTTGTGCGGCGAGTTCTGCGACCAAGTCTGCGTTGGTCAACCGGCGGGGAGGTAAAAAACTTCCGGTGCCAGTGATTCGGGAGAAAAGGGTCATTAATCTGTTGGCTCAGGCCGAAGCGTCGGATTGCCCCATGGCTAACAAGGGAGCCGCATGGGCAATTCGAGAACGCACACGTTCGAGCAAGTTATGGTGAGCTGCATCATACGCGCGGTCTAAAGCAGTACCAAAGGCCACATCATCTGCTGAGCCATGGCTTTTGAAAACGATACCGTTGAGACCCAACAAGGCTGCACCGTTGTAGCGGCGGTGATCGACCCTGTTTTTAAAGTCTGATAACACTGGATAAGCGAAGATACCCGTAATTTTCGTGAAGATATTGTGTTTAAACGAGTTTTTCAGTGTTTCGCTGATCTTGAACGCCAAGCCTTCGCTGGCTTTCAAGGCCACATTGCCCACAAAACCGTCACAGACAATTAAATTCACCACACCTTGATAAATATCCGTGCCCTCGACATTGCCCACAAAGTTCAAATCGCCAGATTTAGCTGCATTTCGCAACAAATCAGCAGTTTTTTTGATCACTTCGCTGCCTTTGATGTCTTCTTCGCCAATATTGAGCAGGCCAACGGTCGGGTTGTCAATGTTGTCAAGCACCGACACCAACGCGGAACCCATGACCGCAAACTGCAACAAATGCTCGGGCGTGCAATCCACGTTGGCTCCCAGATCCAGCATGGTGCTGCCCCCACCTTTGAAGTCGGGCATGCGACCCGCAATGGCAGGACGGTCAATACCGTCAATAGTTTTTAGAAGATAGCGTGAGATCGCCATCAAAGCGCCCGTGTTGCCAGCAGATACCACCGCTTGCGCGGCACCGCTTTTGACTTGCTCAATTGCCACGCGCATGGACGAGTCTTTTTTGCGACGCAAGGCAACCTCAATGGGGTCATCCATGGCCACCACTTCAGAAGCAGCAACCACTTGCGCACGTGGGTGCGTGAATGATGACAGCGCATCAGGCCGCCCAACCAACAACAAATGTGTGTCGGGGTGTGTGTCTAAGAAACGGCGACAGGCCAACAGCGTGACACGTGGGCCATGGTCGCCTCCCATGCAATCAACAGCAAGAGTGATCATGCAGGTTTCTTTTCGTCAAAAAAACAAAAGCCCGAGGCGCCAAAGACAGCCACGGGCTCATGAAGAATGAAGTAATTAAGCTTCAGACTTGGTCTTCAACACTTTGCGGCCACGGTAAAAACCAGTGGGGCTGATGTGGTGACGCAAGTGAAC
>JAVLFR010000030.1:0-5862 GCA_046052785.1 Limnohabitans sp.
CTGCGGCATCGGTGGTCATCCCCGAGGTCGTGCTGTCGTAGTAAATGTTGTTACGCGTCACGTAAATGGTGGTCGACGGTGGCGTGACGACCACATAGTTAGCCTTGATGGATCCAAAAGTAGCTCCCACCGAACTCGCGCTGGTGGTGGAAGTGACCATGCCAGTTGAATAAGCGTTGCTGAACGTGCCTCGATCCGCATAGCCCACCAAACCACCCACATTGGTGGTGCCCTTGACGGCGCCTGTGGCAAAAAAGTCTTGCACGGTGCGGTTGGTGCTGTCTGCATAGCCCAAGAAACCCCCCGCGTAGTTACCCGTCGCAGTGACCATGCCTGTGGCGTAGCTGCTAGAAATGCCCCCGCTGTTGGCCATATACCCGGTAAAACCACCGACGTAGTTGGTACCTGTGACAGATCCAGAAGCGCGCGAGTTGGTGACGCTTGAATAGGAACTGAAAATGCCAACAAATCCGCCTGAACTGTCCCCCGTGCTCTTCACGGCCACGTTGGCATAAGACGTGGTCACACTGCTGTTGTTGTTCATCGAACCCACAAAGCCACCGGTGTTCCCCACGCCAATGACGGTGCCAATAGCGCCCGATGTGTTGACGGAGCCATATTCCATGCGGCCAATGAAACCGCCTACGTCATAGCCCGTACCCAGCACCACGGTGTTGGCTGTTGAGCCTGAAATGGTGACGTTCCACAAATCACCCACCAAACCACCCACCTGGTAGGTGCCTTTGACGCCGTAGTAAACCGTATTCGCGCCACTGCCTGAAACGCCAGTCACCACATTGAGGGCTGATGCGTTGTTGATCGCGTTTTGTGAGTACCCCACCAAGCCACCCGTGTAGTAGCCACCCGTCACAACGCCTGAGGCGTAGACGTTAGAAATCGTGCCGCCTTCGGAATGGCCAACCAAACCACCCACGCGTTCATAGCTGGTCGTCACATTGCCACTGGCGTAGGTGGTACTGCCAAAGGTCGGCGTGGTGCCCGTGATGTTTGAGTTGTTCCAGCCAACAAGGCCCCCCACATAGGACGAGTTACTTTGTACTTCACCCGTGCTGAATGAATCTGTGATGGTGTTGGTGCTTCTGCCCACCAAACCGCCCGTTTGGTGACCCGCCTTGACCAAAGTTCCCACGTATTTGCTGTAAGTGATCGGCACACTAGACAACCCCACCAGGCCACCTGAATAGGTGCCTGCATAGTTCACAGTGCCACCCGCGGTGTGTCCTGTGACCGTGCCAGATGCATAGGTGTTCTTGATCGAACCACCGTTGGCCCAACCCACCAGACCGCCGACTCGTTCACCGGAGGCTTCTACGTTGTTGGTGGCAAAGGTGGTGTAAGTGGTCGTGCCAGACACGATTTCGCCCACGGTGCCATCAGAGCGTCCAATCAGACCCCCCACGTAATTGATACCTTTGACCAAACCTGTCGTATGCGAACTGGTGTTCAGCAGGGAAGAAGAGTTTTCAAGTAACCCAACCAAGCCACCTGTGTAATCGGATGTTGCTGTCACTGCGCTGGTCGAGCTTGACCCAGTCAAACCACCTAAATAAAGACGTCCCACCATGCCACCGACCTGTGTCACACCAGACACCGCACCAGAAGAGGTGGAGTTGGTCAGTGTGCCTGTGTTCAAGCGACCCACCACGCCGCCCACGTGGGTCGTACCCGTCACGATCACGCTGGAAGTTGCCAGATTCACGGCATTGGTGGTGGAGTTGCTGGCATTGATGAAACCCACAACGCCGCCCGTATTGCCGTACACATAGTTATTGCCCGAGCCACTGATGTTGTCACCGGGGTCGAGCTGATACGTCATGTCGCTGCCAGTCACCGTCCCTGAGGCTGTGGCATTGGTGATGGCACGCAAATACGATGCACCCACTTGGCTGCCCACGTTCAGCTTGCCCAAGACCGAGGCGTTGGTAGTGGTCAACCCATTCAAGGTTTGCGTATTCGTGCGGCCATTGAGGTAACCGATGAAACCCAAGTTTGAGGTATTTTGGCTGATGGACAAGTTGATGATTGACTTGCCATTGGGATCAAAGAAACTGGAAACATAAGGAATAAAAACACCACTCTCCATGGTGATGTCGCTGCCCAATTTGAACTTCAACGTGGCTTGGTCCGAATAACCCAAATAGTCTTTGAGGTTTTGTACAGATTTCAAGCTGTAGTAACCGTTGCCATCTAAACCGTCTGTGAAGTAGTTGCTCAACTTGGTGGTGTCGGTGATCGCTAAACCATTCAGTGCACCTGCGTTGTACCAATCCAGGTACTGCGCGTCAAACAAACCGCCTGTGGTGATCAGACCCGTCACAGCCACCCGAGCGCTGGGACTGGTGGGCGTCAGACCCGTGATTGAAACAGTGTTGATGTTGTAGTGTGAATTAACCGTGGTCGCACCAGGCGTCATGAAGCCCACCATGCCGCCGTAGTTGTAATCTGCCGTGACGGCGCCTGTTGAGAAAGCGTTCTTGATGCTGGCAGTTGTATCTGCACGCCCCACCAAACCACCCACATCGTTGCGGCCAGTCACGCTGCCTGCGGCATATGAGTAGTTGGCGCCATTGCCACCGTTGGTAGCGGGCAGGTTACCGATGTTGTCGCTGGCTTGAATGGTGCCGGCCAACTTGCCCACCAAGCCCCCCACGTAGTCGTAGGTACCGATGACAGCTCGTGAGGTGGAGGAGCCCTTGATCACCGCATTGCTATCGGCATACCCAATCAAGCCACCGACGGACGACATCCCTGTCACGGTACCCGTGATGTACTGCGAGTCAGCCACCACATAGTTGTTTTGATAACCAATCAAACCACCCGTATTTGAGGAATTGATGCCCGTGGCGGTGACGTTGCCAGAGGCATATGAGTTGGTCACGTTGCGATACGAGTAACCCACCAAGCCACCGACATGGCTAGAGGTACTTTGAACATTGCCCGTGGCGTATGAGTCGATGATGTGGTGGCTGCTTTGACCCACCAAGCCACCGACAATTTGTCCATTCGATGTCACGTTCCCGTTGGCGAAGCTCGCGGTGATGCTGGTGCCCGAGCTGTTACCAATCAGGCCCCCCACATACCCACTGCTTGAAGTCGCCACCACATTGCCCGTGGCAGAACCGCGCAGCAGTGTGGTGGCTGAGAATTGCCCCACCAAGCCCCCTGCTTCGCTACCCGCTGTTTGAGTGACCACACCCGAGGCGCTGATATCGCTATAGCCTGTGCCATAAGCCAAGCCGATCAAGCCACCCAAATAGCTGCTCGAGCTGTTCACCGTGCCGGACGCCGATGAGTAGGTCAACACCAAGGTACCCCCTGTGGACTCACCAATCAAACCCCCTGTGCGGTCTGCTGTTGACACGACGGCGCCACTGGCTGTGAGCAAAGTGGCTGAATTGGTGGTGACGTTGACGTTGGCAGTGGTGAAGTCACTGTTGAGGTAACCGATCAAGCCACCTGTGCGTTGGTTGCCGTTCACGGGCAAGTCACTGTTGAGTGATTTCGCAGCAACCACCTCCATCCAGCCGACTAAGCCACCGGTGTAGCTCGTGCCTTGAACGCTGCCCGTGGTGGGTGTGGCCCTCAAGGCTTGGGTGTTGTACACCACACCTTGACCCACGTAGCCGGCAAATCCACCGGTGTACTTAGACGCATTGACCTTAGCCGAGAGCGTGATCAAACCACCCGAAATCGTGCCGCCGTACATCGCCCCTACGGCGGCGCCGACATATTCCAAGGCATTCACCGTGTTGGTGGTTTGGCCGGTGTAGGCCATGGTGTTGACCTTCAGATCTGTCAACGCACTTTTGTAGACCATGCCCAAGAAACCAATGCCAGAGGTTTGACGGTTGAACGAGAAGTTGTTCACCGCAAACGTGTTGCCTTTGAATTCGGCGGCACCAAAGTACGGCACATAAGGCGTGCCAGTGCTGACGTTCGCTGCTGACATGTCAATGTCATTGGCCAGCTTGAAGGTGTAGGGGTTCACATTGCCCGCGCTGGTCGAGCTGACAAACGCCAGCATTTTGCTCAGGTCTGACTGGTTGCCTGCCACAGTACTGATGACATAGGTGTTGTCAGTCAAGTCTTTGGTTAAGTAGTTGTCGATGTTCAATCCAGCTCGGCTAGAGGGCGTCACGACCACTGAGCCACCGCCTTGCGTGGCCCAAGCCGTGTACTGCCCTGTGTAAATACCGCCTGGCGACACCACCTTGGCGGCGTTGATCTTGCTGTTGTCGATGTCGTAGTAGCTGTTGCTGATCCACGTGCCAGGAATCATATACCCCACCAAGCCGCCAAAGTGGGTCGGTGTGGTGCCACTGATGGTGATGTTGCCGGTGTAGTAGGCATCCACAATCTTGCCGCCATTGGTGTAGCCCGATTGCCCCATATTGCCAAGCAAACCCGCTACGTAGCTGGTACCTGCGGTGGTGATGTCAGTGTTGGCATACGAGTTGGTAACGTTCGCTGAGTAGTGCGCATTGCCCACTAAACCGCCCACATAGTTGGAGGTGGCGGTGATCCCAGGGCTGTTGACATAGGAATTGGTGAGGGTGGCGTAACCCACATTACCGATCAATCCGCCCACATAAGCACTGGTGCCCGTGCCTGTGATCGTGGTGCCATTGACAAACGAATTAGAGACCGTGGCCGAGTAATTGCTCGGCACTCCCCCGATCAAACCGCCGATGTAACCGCCAACCCCTATCACCGAGACAGACGTGACGCTGGTATCGCCGATGTAAGCATTGACGCCCACACTGCCCGCAATGCCACCCACGTTGGCAGTGGTGCCACTCGCAGCCGTGCCTGTCACCTTGGCGTTGTTGTAGGGTGAAAACGCATTGCCGTACAAAGCCGTGTTGGTGCCGTTGGACTGAACCGTGATCGAGGAGCCTGTTCGGCCCACCATGCCGCCGACGTTGTAAGTGCCCCGCACCCCGGTGGCACCAGAGATGTTCACATACGAGTTGTAAATCACGGTGTCCCAGTAAAGGTTTTCGCCTACCAGACCGCCCACGTTGTAGCCCGCACTCGTCACCCCTGCCCCACTGTAATAAGACGAGTAAATATTGGCATTGCCATAAAGCGCTCCCACCAAGCCACCCACTTGACCCGCACCTGCGGCCGTGCCCACCACCGTGCCTTGAGCCGACGAGTTTTGCTTGATGGTCAAGGTGTAGCCGTTGTCCATGTAGCCCAACAAACCACCTACTTTGGACGTGCCTTGCACATTGCCGGCCACGCTTGAACTGTTAATCGTCAAGTTACCTGTGAGGGTATAGCCCACCAGACCCCCCACATTCGAAGATGTGCCTGTGACACTGCCCGCAGTGCTCGAGCTCGTGATGGTGACAGAGCCCCATTGGTAGCCAACCAATCCGCCTACTGAAGACGTGCCGCTGACGTTGCCGCTGGTGATGGCTGAGGTGATGGTGCCGTTGTTGTAATACCCAACCAAACCACCCACGGTGTCTGAGGTACCCGTGACATTACCCGTCGTACTGGCTGTGGTGATGTTGCCGGTCCCCGTCACATAACCCACCAAGCCACCCACACGGTAAGTGCCTGACACGTTGCCGCCCGAAGTGGACACATTGGTTAGCGTGCCGCTGCCGTTCACGCCGATCAGGCCACCCACTTGGTACGACGACGTCGCGGCCACAGTACCGGTGGCGAATGCGTTGGTGAGGGTGCTTGAACCCCCATCACCAATCAAGCCCCCCACGCTGTTGTAGCTGCCGGTCACAGTGACGTTGCCCACTGAGTCCAGATTAGTGTGTGTGCCCGACATGTAGCCAAACGCCCCCCCCCACGCTGGAACCTGTGGCCGTGACATTA
>JAVLFR010000031.1:0-3813 GCA_046052785.1 Limnohabitans sp.
CTTCACAGACCCCACCAGCAAAGCCTTTACACGCTGGGTGGCCATGATCAATTTCTGGATTTTGATTTCGTGTTTGTCGTTGGCTGGTGAAACTGTAGAGCCCTATGCCACCGTTCATGCGCAAATGTTCAATTACATTGAATACGCCGCAGTGTTGTTCTTCACGATCGACTACCTCGGCAACTTGTACTTTGCCAAAGATCGCGTGAAGTACTTTTTCAGTTTCTGGGGTTTGGTTGATTTGATCTCGATCTTGCCCACCTACTTGATGTTCATGAACTTGACCGCCTTGCAAGGCTCTAAAGTCTTCCGCGTGTTGCGCGTGGTCAGAGTATTGCGAGTGTTGAAGATGGCTCGCATTGCCTTGCAACAGTTGGAACAAAAACTGGAAAACTCCAATCCCATCCTGACCAACCTCAAGATCTATTTCATTGCTTTGTTCTCTGTAGTGATGATCTCCAGCACTTTGATGTACTACGTGGAAGGTGACTTGTACTCTGCGGATGCCATCACTTTGGGTCAAGCCAAGTTGGATGCCGAAATTAAAGCCAACCCCTTGCCTGCTGACGCACCTCCGGAAGCTGCCAAGTTCATGCCCGTGGATCCAATCAGCGGCAACCCAATTCCTGAAGATAAGCGTTTCTTCACATCCATTCCCGCAGCCATGTGGTGGTGTATGGTGACTTTGACTACCACTGGTTACGGTGACATGTTCCCGCTCACCTTTGGTGGGCGGGTGATTGCAGCACTGACCATGTTGATGGGCTTGGTACTGTTTGGTATTTTGTTGAACATCGTTGGCAAAACCATCATGGTGCTATTGTTTGGTGAGCAATTGACCGAAGACAACACCTCCACAGCCTCACGCGAAACTATTTTGCGCATGATGGTGGCCCGCAAATGGATTTCAGAGCATCGTGCTGGTGAGCTGGAATTGATGTCTGAAGAGGATATCAAGCACCGCGCGAGAGACCTATAAGGCAATCGTCCAATGAAAAAAGCCGCTCAGTGAGCGGCTTTTTTTATGCGGATTTAGCTTAGATGAACAACATGAACCCGTTGATCGTTGAAAAAATACCCATCATGCCAAGTGCGCAAGGTACCCAAAACAGCACTTGTGCGCCTGTGAGAATTGCGACAGAAGTCAGCACAATAGCAATTTGTAACAAGGCTTCGGCGTAGTCAAACCAAGGGTCTTGGCGCAGGGCAATGTCGCGCTCATGTTCGTGTTCTTTAGCTTTCTCCATGAGTTCTTTTTTGCCGTCGCCAGTTTCTGGCTCAGACTCATAGCGGGCGATATTTTTTTCGTACCCTTCAAGTTTTTTTTCTGCCAAGGTCTTTGCAGCGGGAGATAACTTTTCGTTGGCCAGTTGAATTCGAAGATCGTCAGCGGCAATTTTATAATCGGTTTGACGAATGTTCTTTGCTTGGTAGAACGCGTAAGCGTTAGAAGCCAAAATGTTGTTACTCATGCTTTCTTTAGAGGCATTGTTGCCGCCCAAGCTGGCAATCGCCAAGCACATGGCCAGCAATGACACCAGCATGGCGCAACGGGTGCGAAATGGGTCGTTGCCGTGGTCTGGTAATTCGGTTTCTGGGGTTTCGCTCATGGTGTTTTCCTTTTATTCGTTTGAATCGTCAGAGTGCTTGTCTTTGCGTTTGATAAATATTTTAAAGATGGCGAACACGGCCAATACCACCGCAACCACACAGACGACTAGCTCGGCATTCGTGAGTTGGTGCACAAATTGGTCCACGTAGTCATAAGTCGAGAGCGGGGTGTAAACCTCCGGGTTCTCTTGCTTGTATTTTTCGTAAGCGCGGTTGTCCATGATGGCCTTGATGTGTGATTACGTTGATTGTTTGTTGGCGTTAGCGATGTGCTTTTCTTCTTCCATTTGATGCTTGATGGCTTCGACTTGCTCATCAGACATGCCCAGCTTGGCTTGCAGGATTTTAAGATGCGCTCGCTCATCTTCTGTGACAACTCCGTCGGCCAGTACATTGCGCACTTCCATCTCATACAAAGCTTGGCGGCGCTCAACTTGCGCACTGTAGGCTGTTGCCACGACACCCGTCAAAATGGCGGCCAAAGCAATGGACAGCACTTGCGTGAGAATGACCAAAATCGTGCCGAAAAAAGTCACTGGGTCGACGTTGCCCCAGCCCGAAACGATGGTGATGACAAACCAATGCATGGCGGCGGGGATGGAGGGGAACACCTCCGGTTGATCGTGACCTTCGATGATGTAAATCAGAGAAGAGAACAACAGACAACTAATGAACAGCAAAAACACGGCAGATGAGAACGAATCTTTTTCGGCCTTGACCGCCGCCACCATGTCTTCAAAGGCGCTGTTGTAACGCGAGAGTTTGAAGATTCGCAACAGTCGGAACATGCGCAGCACGCGCAAATCAGCGCCTGGAAAAAGAAGCTGTAGGTAAAACGGCACGGTGCTCACAAAGTCAATGATGCCGTAGAAACTAAAAATATATTCTTTGCGCCCCTGCCACGCCGTGCCACCGCTGTGCACGTATTTTTCACCATAAGACCAAACGCGCAAGACAAATTCCACCGAAAAAACAGCCACGCTGAACAAGTCAAACAAGTGAAACTCATGCAAATACGCGTCATGAATTTCGGGCACAGACTCCAAGATGATGCCAACGACATTGGCCACCACCAAGAGGGCAATGAAGATTTCTACAAAATGGCTGTACTTGTCGGGCACTTCACCTTCCATGATTTCGAAGGTGCGGCGCTTGATGCGCTGGTAGAGAGAGAGATTGGCAGCTGCGGTATTCATGGAGGCGCTCATCATTTGCCGGACGACTTGTTTTGAGCGCGCAGCATCATGGCTTCGACTTGCTCGTTCGAAAGTCGGTAGTGCGCTTGCAGGCGTTCCAATGTTTCTTTTTCATCCGCTGACATATTGCCGTCTTTGTAGACTTCGCGCAGTTGCGCTTCAAACGCGGCTTTCTTGCGTGCCACTTGGTTTGAGAAGGCGGAGGCCACGATACCCGTCATGATCGCGGCCATGCACACGCCCAAGAAACCCGTGATGAGCGCAATCACTTCACCCGCCTTGGTGATGGGGTCAACGTTGCCGTAGCCAGACGTGATGGTGACAATGGCCCAGTAGATGGAATGCGGGATGGTTCCAAAGATCTCAGGTTGTTCATGGCCTTCGGCAAAGTGCATCAGTGAGGCAGACACGATGGTGGCGATGGTCAACAAGAACACGGCCGAGCCAAAGGCTTGTCGCTCAGAGTGCACGGCATGAAACAGGTCTTGCAACGCGGTGTTGTACTTGGAGAGTTTCAAAATTCGCAGCAAGCGCAAGACGCGCAAGATGCGCAAGTCCAGCGTGGGGAAGAACACATGCAGGTAAAAGGGCATGGTGGCAAAGAAGTCGATCAAGCCAAACGGGCTAAACATGTATTGAAAGCGGCCCTTCCAAGACCCGCCGTGCGCTTTGTCGTACTTGGCGCCTAAGGACCACACGCGCGAGATGTACTCGGCGGTGAAGAACATCACACTCCAGAATTCCAGTTCATGGAAGAAGTCTTTGTATTGGGCATGGATTTCAGGCACGGAATCAAGAATGACCGCCGAGCAGTTGACCAACACCACCAGGGTGATGGCAAATTCGACGTAGCGACTGGCGGCATGTTTGGGCGAGCCGTCCAATACTTCCATCAGCGTTTGCTTGAAACCTGTTGTCATGGGAAAAGTCTAGCGAAATTGAATGTAGAAGGTCTGAACAGACAAGCGGTCACACAACCTGTGTGTGACCGCTTGTTTTGGAGGGC
>JAVLFR010000032.1:0-7019 GCA_046052785.1 Limnohabitans sp.
TGTTTTGTCTTGAGCGCAGGGCAATACACCACCCGCGCTGACTATGGTGCCAATTGGCGCGGCATCATTGGCGACCAGCCGACAGACCCCGTCATGCGCGGCGCCAGTGTCATCGTCGGCCCCTTGGGAGAAATCATCGCAGGGCCTGTGTATGACGAAAAAACCATGTTGATCGCCGATCTTGATCGAAACACCTTGGTCAAGAGCAAACTCGATTTCGACCCCGTCGGTCACTACGCGCGGCCAGATGTGTTTTCTCTGCATGTGGATCGCGAAGAAAAACAAGCGGTGCAGCGCTAAGTTTGCTATTTTTAAGAACGATTCGCCGTGCCCACTCAAAGTTTCATTCTCGGCAAAGACGCGCCCTTGGAATCCACCATCAACACGCTTCAAGCCAAGCTGCAAGGCATGGGGTTTCACATTCAAGAGCAGTGTTGGCGCAATCCCGTGGACGGTGTTTGGTCAGTGCGCCTCTGTGAGCGTGATTGCCCCGCGTTGTTTGCCAACGGCAAAGGGACCACACGCATGGCTTGTTTGGCCAGCGCCTTGGGCGCGTTTGTTGAGCGCTTAGCCACCAATTATTTTTGGACGCACCTTTACCTGGGTCCTGTGACGGCGGACGCGCCTTTTGTTCATGACCCCCGAGAGCGTTGGTTTGATTTGAGCGATGACGGCGCCTGGCCCACGGGCTTGCTCAATGACGCCTTGCACAATTTTTACAACCCCGAGGGCAACATCGACTGCGCCAATTTGGTGGACTTCAATTCGGGCAACATCGCGCGTGGCATTTGCGCCATGCCCTTTGTGCGCCAAAGCGATGGCCAGACGACCTACATTCCCGTCAACATCCTCAGCAACTTGTACGCAAGCAATGGCATGGCTGCTGGCAATACGGCGACTGAGGCCCGCACCCATGCTTTGTCAGAGATTTTTGAGCGCCATGTCAAAGCCAAGATCATCAGCCAAGGTCTTTGTTTGCCCGATGTGCCCGAAACCGTCATCAACCGTTATCCGCGTGTTGCCGCCAGCCTTGCCGCATTGCGCGCTGCAGGTTTTGGCATTTTGGTGAAAGACGCATCGCTGGGCGGCAAATTTCCTGTGATGAATGTGACCCTGCTGCATCCCGAGGATCAGGGCTGCTTTGCCAGTTTCGGGGCTCATCCGCGTTTTGAGGTGGCCTTGGAGCGCGCCTTGACTGAACTGCTACAAGGTCGTGCGCTGGACAGTTTGGGCGGTTTTCCCGCGCCGACGTTTGATTTGGAAGAGGCGGCCAGTGCGCCCAATATTGAGAGCCACTTTGTGGATGCGAGTGGCGTCATCCATTGGGAGTTCCTAGGTGAAATTCCTGACTATGTGTTTGTTGATTGGAGTTTCGCCAGCACCACCGCACAAGACTATGCGTTTTGCATTCAACGCATGCATGAAGAGGGCTTTGAGATTTACATCGCCGACTTCGATCATTTAGGCGTTTACGCCTGCCGTGTGTTGGTGCCAGGCATGTCGGAGATCTACCCTGTGGATGACCTCGACTTTGAGAACGACAGCATCGTCAACGAGATGCGTGAGGCCATCCTCAACTTGACCGACCTCGACAACGAAGAGTGCACGGATTTATTGTCCTCGTTGAACGCCTCCAACTTGCCTGACCACCGCCCTGTGGCGAGCTTGATTGGCATGGCCACCGATCCAGGCAGTTTTTGGTCTGACTTGCGTGTGGGCGAACTCAAAACCCTGCTGGCCTTGGCCTGTGGTGATGAGTCGGCCACGGTGGAGGGCTGTGAGTGGATCCGTCACTTTGACCAAATCCCACAGCAGCGTCGTGCGGTGTATGCCTGTATTGAAACCCTGGTGTTGTTGACAGACCGAGGAGACACCGCGCCCTATGTCGGCTCGATTCGGCAGCTGTTTGGTGCGGGTGTGTTTGAACAAGCGCATGCGCTGATCATGCAGACCGACCGATTTATGGGGATCTCAGCGCCAGGGCTGATGATGGCGGGCTGTGAGATGCAGCACAGGCTGTGGGCGGCCTATGCCCGGGTGCAAAAGCTCAAGGCCTTAAATGCCTAAGCTCTCTAGCACCACCAAGCCCTTGGGCGTTTGCAGCATGGCTTTGAGGTTGGCTGGGCCCTCCGTCACCGTGACACGGGCGAGTTCAATGGCGTCATAAGCTGCTTGCAGCTTGTCAGCGCTGGGGTGCGTCACCTCAAGGCATTGCAGCGTCACGCCAGAGCGGGTGAGGGTGTTGCGGGGGTGGAGTTTGAGCGGGTCAGTCGCCTCTGGCTTGCCCCACTGAATGAGTGTGGGCATGCAACCGTCAAACAAACGCTGCCCATCGGCCCGCACCGAAATTTGCCAGTTGAGCGTGCCGCGGTTGGTGGAGCGACTCGCTGCCACAGCGGGGCCACGGTCAATGCCTTGCATGCGAATGGCCATGCGCGCGGCGCGAATGTCAGGGGTGTTGACCACAAAGTGAACCAAACGTGGTGCTTGGGCGACGGCTTTTTGCAATGCGGGGTTGTCCATGCCAAACCAGCGGGTAGGGCAGGCGCGCTTGGGGCGAACAGCGGCGGGGTTGATGGCGATGATTTCACAATAGGCCATTGGGTTGGCAGGTGAGGCAATTTTGAACAAGCGGTTGTGGGTGCCGTACAGCGTGTGCTCGCCGCCTGGGCCTGGCGAGATGCCGAGTGTGTCTTCGCACCACTGCACGCCTTGCTCTAAGGTTTTGGCAACGATGACAAGGTGGTCGATTTGTGTATGCATGGGGCATCACCATACCACTAGGGTGAGGTGAGTCTTTGGCGTAATTCGGTTTTGAGCACTTTGCCGTAGTTGTTTTTGGGCAGCCTATCCACGAGTTCGTAACGTTTGGGCCGTTTGAAGCGGGCTATTTCTTTCAAGCAAAACGCGTCGAGTGCCTCGGTGGTGAGTGTGGCACCTGTCTGAGCAACCACAAAGGCCACAATGATTTCGCCCCATTCAGGGTCTGGCGCCCCCACCACGGCCACTTCGCTAACACCAGGGGCTTGCAACAACACCTCTTCTACCTCACGCGGGTAGACGTTCGAGCCGCCACTGATGATGAGGTCTTTGCTGCGATCTTTGAGGATGAGAAAACCATGGGCGTCTAAGCACCCCATGTCGCCCGTGAACAGCCAGCCCTCTCGAACGGCGAGCCGTGTGGCTTCTGGGTTGCGCCAGTAACCGGCCATGACGCTGTCGCCTTTGATCAGCACTTCGCCCACCTCGCCCAAGGGCAGGTCATGGCCGTGTTCGTCGGTGATGCGAAGTTGCACGGGCGTTTGGGCCACGCCGATCGAGGCCAAACGTTGCGCGTGTTGAGGGTGGGTGGTGTCGCTCAAATGAAAGCGCGACAGCGCGGTCCCCACCATGGGGCTTTCGCCTTGGCCGTAGATTTGCACAAAGCGTGGGCCCATGATGCGCAGCGCACGCTGGATGTCTGCCGCATACATGGGGGCGCCGCCGTAGACGATGGTTTTGAAACTGCGGGCGCAGTCTGCTGGGCTGAGGCGGCTTTGTTGCGCATGGTCAACCAAGCGTTTGACAATGGTGGGTGCGGCAAACAGCGACAAGGGGCCTAGCGCTTGACCCAGCGCAAACAACTCCGCCGCCTCAAAGCCGCCTGAGGCTGGCACCACATGGCGAGCGCCAGCCATCAGGTGCGGGATGGCATACAAGCCTGCACCATGAGACATGGGGGCGGCATAGGCGATCGCGTCGTGCGACGCGATGGGGTCCACATCAGTGAAGTAGGCGAGGCCCATGGTCATCAAATTGCGGTGGGTGATCATCACGCCTTTGGGGCGTCCAGTCGTGCCACTGGTGTAGAACAGCCAAGCGAGGTCGTCCGGCTCTCGCACATCAATGGGTCGCAGGGCGGCATCGCGGCTTGCCGCTGGCATTGACCACCAAGCATCGGCCTCAGCGCTATCGACATCGAGCACACGCGCTAAACCTTGCAACTGTTCATTCTTGCCGCTGGTGATGTCGGCGGTGACAAAGGCCCAACTGGCTTGCGCGTTGTCGATGATCCATTGGGCCTCACGGGGATGCAGCTTGGCATTGATGGGCACCACAACCAAGCCAGCCCACCAAGCGCCAAACATGAGCTCTAAATAGCGTGGATGGTTGTGCATGAACAAGGCAATTCGCTCACCTGGCTTGAGGCCAGCCCGTTCAAACTGATGCGCGAGGTGGGCGCTGCGCTTGGCCCATTGCGCATAGCTGGCAACAGGCAAGGCACCATGAAACACGGCGGCCCGGTCTGGGAATTGACGCGCCATACGTTGCAGTAAATGGGCCAAGTTCAAGGATATCTCTCCAAAATCAAGCGGTGAGCGCAACGATACAACGAATAACTGTGGGAGGATTCACGCCTTATGAATTTGAGTCAAACCGAGGGTGAGCGCCTGTCTAAACGCATCATGCAACTGCGTCAGTGTTCGCGCCGCGAAGCTGAGCAATACATTGAAGCGGGCTTTGTGCGGGTGGACGGTGTGGTGGTTGAAGAGCCCCAACGGCGTGTCAGCACAGAGCAGGTGACGGTTGATCCACAGGCGAGTTTGCTCAACCTGTTGTCCGTTACCCTTGTTTTGAACAAGCCCGTAGGCTGGTCCGATGGTGTGGAGACGCAGCGTGATGCCCGCGGCCCAAAAGACGTGCGGAATTTGCTCACGTTGGCACAGCACAGCCCGCAAGACCGAAGTGGCGTGCGCTGCCTAAAGCGTCACTTGACCCAGCTCGACGCCAGCGTGCCTTTGGAATACCAAGCCAGCGGTTTGCTGGCTTTCACCCAAGACTTTCGGGTGCAGCGCAAACTGATGGAGGACATGCCCTTCATTGAGCAAGAGCTGATGCTGGATGTGCGCGGTGAGGTGTTGCCCGATTCACTTGGGCCGATTGAACGCGCCAAACGCGACGAACGCTTGCGTTTGCCCGACTTCAAGATCAGCGTGGGCAGTGCCAACCCTGAGCGCAGCAAATTGCGTCTGGCCGTCAAAGGCTCGCACCTCGGTTTGGCGCATTACCTGTGTGAACTGGTGGGGCTGGAGTTGTTGGCGCTGCGACGCATTCGCTTAGGACGCGTGAGCTTGGGTGACTTGGAAGAGGGCACTTGGCGCTATTTGGCCGAGGGCGAGCGTTTCTAACGCACCGCTTGCGTGTGGCTCAGTTGTTGTCGTTGGGGGTGGTGGGTGCCACACGGCGTGCGCCGGTGAAGCGTCGGTCCCAATAGGCTTGGCGCATGTCGTCGACCCGCACTTGTTGACCGGGTTTGGGCGAGTGGATGAACTTGTTGTCCCCCACATAAATGCCCACATGGCTAAAGGTGTTGCGCATGGTGTTGAAAAACACCAAGTCACCTGGCTTTAAGTCTTGTTTGTCGATTTTTTCGGTCACAGCCGCTTGCTCACTGGCACGGCGGGGCAAGACTTTGCCCACGGTTTGTTCAAACATGGAGCGGACAAAGCCACTGCAATCAAACCCTGTGGAGGGGCTGGTGCCGCCGCGGCGATAGGGCACGCCTAGAAAGCCCATGGCGTTGACCACCAAATCAGAGGCCGTGTCGCCGACGGATTGGCGAACCTGATCCATCTGAGCGACGATGCCGCGTTCAGCCAAATACCTCTCGATGTCGTCTGCGGCGTTGTTCGACGGCGCGGCATGCGCACTGGCGACACAACAGGCAATAAGGAGGAGACGTTTCAGCATAGGCGGACATTCTAATCGCTCAAGATGACGACATTGATCACATAACGCGCTTAAGTTGTTGATTTGCCTAGGGTTAGTCCTAGCTTGGGCGGTGCGGCCGAGGGCTGGTTCGTCATCACCGATACTTGGCGCTTTGCCAAAGTCGTTTCAAAAACCGTATGTTGCTCGATGACCAAGAATCCCAACTCGTGCTGGTGGATTACCAAGCCCGCCTGATGCCCGCCATTTTTGATGCCGATGCGGTACTGGCCAATGCCATGCGGCTGGCCCAAGCCGCGCATTGGATGGAGGTGCCAAGCTTTGGGACCGAGCAAAACCCCGAAAAGTTGGGGTCCAACCCCGCTGAGCTGCGCGCTTTGTGCCGTCGTACCTTGCCGAAGATGAGTTTCAGCGCGTGTCCTGACGGCTTGAGTGAGGTGTTGCGTCCTGCGGCCCGCGCGCCAGCTGGCAACGCGCGCAGTTTGCCCAAGCATTTGCAAAAAGCGGTGCCGCAAGAGCCCACACGTCAAAGCATCGTCATAGCAGGCTGCGAAGCCCATATTTGCTTGTTGCAAACCGCGTTGGATTTGTTGGAAGAAGAGTATTCGGTGTGGGTAGTGACCGATGCCTGCGGGTCTCGCACCGAGCGCAACCGTGATGCGGCATTTGACCGATTGGCGGGTGCAGGGGCCGAGTTGGTAACCACCGAGATGGTGTTGTTCGAGTGGTTACGAAGCGCCGAGGCCGATCCCTTCAAGGAAATTCAGGCCCTGGTGAAATAAAGGGTATTCACCCACACCAACAGTCAGCTTGTTGCAAGTCCGTTCTTCTCATAATTATGAATTCAGTACAAATTCGACATTAGGAGTCTCAAATGGTTGCGTTCGCAGATTTTCACCGCCGTTCCATAGAGGATCGTGACGCTTTTTGGTCTGAGCAAGCCCAAATGGTGGATTGGCAAACACCTCCTCAACAGATTTGCGATTACAGCAATCCGCCTTTTGCCAAGTGGTTTGCGGGCGGTAAAACTAACTTGTGCTACAACGCGGTTGACCGCCACCTCAAAGACCGCGCTGACCAAGCCGCGTTGATTTTTGTGTCGACGGAGACCGACCAAGAAAAAACCTACACCTACCGCGATCTGCATGCCGAAGTCCAGCGCATGGCGGCGATCTTGCAAGACTTGGGGGTGGTCAAAGGCGACCGTGTCTTGATTTACATGCCCATGATTGCCGAAGCCTCGTTTGCCATGTTGGCGTGTGCGCGTATTGGCGCGATTCACTCTGTGGTGTTTGGCGGATTTGCTTCAC
>JAVLFR010000033.1:0-2725 GCA_046052785.1 Limnohabitans sp.
GTTCATGCAGTAACGCAAGCCCGTGGGCGCGGGGCCATCGTTGAAGACATGGCCCAGATGGGCGCCACACTGGCTACACACCGTTTCCACGCGCACCATGCCGAGGCTGGTGTCGCGGTGCTCGGTGATGGCCTCTTGGCTGGCGGCGGTGTGAAAGCTTGGCCAGCCACAACCCGCATCAAATTTGGTGGACGCGTCAAACAGTTTGGCCTCACAGCAGATGCAGTGGTAACTGCCACTGGCCCAATGGTCTTCGTATTTGCCCGTGAACGGGCGTTCGGTGGCGGCTTGGCGTGTGACTTGAAACGCCACGGGCTCGGCGTTTTTGGCTGCCAAGAGTTCGCGCCATTCTTGTTCGGTCTTTTGGATGGTCATGAGGAGCAACTAATTTCGATAGAAGACGCCCATTCTGGCGCAAGACCCGCCCAGGATTCAAAAGTGGGGTGTTCGTCAAACGGGTGGTGCAGCACTTGCAGCAGGTCTTGCACCATGGCGAAGTGACCTTGTTTGGCTTGGCGAATGGCCAATTCGCCCAAGTGATTGCGCAAAATGAATTTGGGGTTGGTGCGCAGCATGGCGTCGCCTGTGCTCTGGCGGTGGGCTGAGCCCAGGCGCTCAAGGTAACGTGCGCACCATGCATCAAAGCCCTCGCGGTGCAGAAAAAGGTCACGCACGGGCTCAAAGGCCTGGGTGCTATGGGCCGACTCGCGCACGGCCATGCTCAAGCGTCGCCAAAACACGGTGTAGTCCACGCGGTCTTGTTGCAGGGCTTGCAACAGATCTTCTACCAAGGCGCGGTCGCCCGCGTGTGCATCGTTGAGCCCCAACTTAAGTCGCATGGCTTGGTCCATGGCGGCTGGGAAGGTTTGTTTGTAGCTTTCTAGCGCGGCCAAGGCAGGGGCTTGCTCGTCGATGAGCGGCATCATGGCTTGTCCTAAACAAAACAGGTTCCAGTAGGCAATTTGCGGCTGACGCGCATAGGCATAGCGCCCCTGGTGGTCAGAGTGGTTGCAAATGTGGTTGGCGTCAAACCCATCTAAGTATTGAAATGGACCGTAGTCGAGGGTGAGACCCAGCACACTCATGTTGTCAGTGTTCATCACCCCGTGGCAAAAGCCCACCGCTTGCCATTGGGCCATTAAATGAGCTGTGCGTTGGGTGATTTCATAGAGCAAGGCGGCGTAACGCTCCGCGTCCGGCTTGTCTTGCAGGATGGGGAAATGCGCACTCACCACATGGTCAGCCAAGGCACGCAGTTCGTCGTGTTGGCCGTTGGCGGCGAAATGTTCAAAGTGACCAAAGCGCACAAAGCTCGGGGCCACGCGGGTGACGACGGCAGCGGTTTCGACCGCTTCACGTCGCACATGGGCCGGTGAGCCTGTGATGCACAAGGCGCGGGTGGTCGGGATGCCCAAACCATGCATGGCTTCGCTGGCTAAAAATTCACGGAGGCTTGAGCGCAGCACGGCACGCCCGTCGCCGCGGCGTGAATAGGGCGTGGGGCCGGCACCTTTGAGTTGCAACTCTTGTAGCCCCAAGGGTGTGTCGATCGCCCCGAGGTTGAGGGCACGGCCATCACCCAACTGTCCCGCCCATTGACCAAATTGGTGTCCGCTGTAGACACTGGCGTATGGCGTGAGGGGGTGAGAAGTTGAACTGCCTGTGAAGAACTCCAAAGCCTCTTGCTGTTGCCAAAGGTCGACGGGCAAACCCATTTCGGCGCGCAGTGCCTCGTTGCACCCCACCCAATGTGCCGCAGGCAGGGCCGTGGGCTGGGTTGGGGTGGCAAAGGGCGCCCCAATGGATGCAAAGCCTGCCTCGAATGAATTCATCCAATCAAGGGGGGAGATTGACTTCGAAATTGGTGAATCAGCAAGTTGAGGCATGTCTGGCATTGTCTCGGGTTATCCATAGGCTGGTTTTTTGTGGGCTTTGCCTCAATTTGCAACAAGACTTGGCACAATAGCCAAAAAAGCACGACCGTGCGAAAAAATTAAAGTCTGAAGGAGACGCCATGCTTGGACTGATGCAAGACCAACCCCTGCTCATCTCAAATCTGATTGAGTTTGCAGATACCCACCATGGCGATGGTGAGGTGGTGTCACGTCGCGTGGAGGGTGATATCCACCGCTACACCTGGTCAGACGTGGCGCGCCGCGCTCGCCAAGTTGCCCATGCCCTGGATGGCATGAAGTTGGGTTTCAGTGACCGAGTGGCGACTTTGGCTTGGAACGGCTATCGCCACTTGGAGTTGTATTTCGGGGTCAGTGGCAGCGGACGCGTGCTGCACACCATCAACCCACGTTTGCATCCCGAGCAAATTGCGTGGATTACCAACCATGCCGAAGACCAAGTGTTGTGCTTTGACATGACGTTCATGCCCATCATCCAAGCCGTGCATGCGCAATGCACCAGCGTCAAACACTGGGTGGCCCTGTGCGATGCTGACAAACTGCCCGTTGACAGCGGCATCCCAAACCTGATCAGTTACGAAGCCTGGATGGGCAGTCAAAGCACCCACTACCCCTGGCCCGTGTTTGACGAAAACACCGCCTCCAGCATGTGCTACACCAGCGGCACCACGGGCAACCCAAAGGCCGCCTTGTACAGCCATCGCTCCACCACCTTGCATGCCTATGCGGCCGCGCTGCCCGATGTGATGTGCATTTCTGCCCGTGACGCCATCTTGCCTGTCGTGCCCATGTTTCACGTCAACGCCTGGGGC